>NZ_CAWQMW010000173.1:0-22049 GCF_963895965.1 Xenorhabdus sp. PB30.3
CCCAACATTTGATTTTTAATTAAAACACCTTTCACCCCTATAAATAGACGTTATTTTATAATTAAAAAAACAAAGCAACAAAAATAAATATCAAAAACAAGAGTCTACTTAAAAAATATTATTACATGAAAAATTTAATTTTTATTTTCAGGAGGAAACGAAATGACAAACTCACATAAATACAATAGCATCACAAAAAACAAAATAACTGACTTGCCAATTTTTGAAATCCACTTAATTGTAGGTGGCGAACAAGCAAATATATATGCCAACGGGAATATGCAAGCAGGTGTTTATATTAGAATACAAGCAAAGGATGAAGAGGGCAATATAACTCCCTTATCTAAAGAACAATTGAATTTGATTAAACTAATTAACTACAATGACGATAAAGAACTACCAAAATGGTGGTCATACAGTGATATTGAAAATCATTACAACCATACATTTCCTTCAGGGAATGTGATGACTAAAAAAGAGAAAGAATTTAATTTATCATATAGAGAAACAATATCCCATACGTTAAATGAAGATTCTATATATAATCAAAAAAAAACGTATTGGGTTACAACAACAAAAGTTGACCAAATCAGAATAGCAGCAAAAATTACAATTGATGGAAAAACATATTCAACAGATAAAAGTCGTTTTATAAATTACAATTCAAATGATAAAAGATGCGTTGCTATTATTAGTCATCAGTCCATAATTTATCATGCCGATAATCTTATAATACCACCGCCTGAAAAAACCAACACAGGTCTATACGATGCTACTGTAATTACAAAAGAGTATGACACTGAAATTGAGCGGCATACGGAGCATTATAATTGGGAACAATACAATTATTATGTCAGACCTAAACCAGAAGTTGGCGGATTTAAGGTGAAGAGTGTTGAGATTGCTGACACCTATAATGATACCGAAGTCAATGATAATGATTACCACGGTTTCACTCACCGTACAGAATCTCAAAATCTCCATCTCTGCTTTTTATGGGGCACAGAAAAAATAGAAAAGAGAAAGGCAGGGAATCAAACTAGAGAAAAAAAATATAGCCGACCCGATTTCTATGACTCAAAAACTTATATAGCCACTCCGGAAGTCGAGATCCTGACGACACCAAACAACGATACCATTTCTATAAGTAGGCTATACTTTCAGTCACCAGCAGAGGATTTTTGGGAAAATTTTTCCAATAACAAACCCAAATTTAAATTTATTGATGAGTATGGTAATCAATCTCATCAAATAGAAATCGAAATGGAAGATTATCAGAATTTTTATCTGAAAGATTGGAAACCATAGTCATGTTTTGGCATGAAGTGTATATCACACAACCTGTGGCCTGAAATAAAGCAGGTCACAGGTTTTTAATTAAGTAGACTTTCCAGTTGATTCTTTGCTGAGTTTATTCAGCCGGATGTAAATCCACCCATAATAACTGGCTATCAGTGACTAACGGCTTAATCGCACCTTCGCGTATATCATCAGGCAACCACCATGCACCTTGCCCAAAAGCCAGCTGCACATTGTTTGTGCCCGTTATTTCCCAACGCCCTTTCAGGACATAAAGCACACCGCTGTGAGATGTTGGTAATTTGCGCTCATCAGTCACAAAAGAAATTTCAGAAACCCACTCAGAATTACGGGTCATGATATTGAAACACTGAACAGAACCATCCAATAGTTCAGCATTACCCGGAGTATTACCGGAAAAATGGAAGGGAGCTATTTTTTGTACCAGTTCATGCTCAAGGAACCCTGGACTGGTTAAACGAAGCCCCTTACCTTTTAATAATACAATTGAACGATCAATCCCCGGGAAGTGCCCCAATACCCCATTTTTATGGATAGATGTGAAGCAGGCACGCCAGGCAAAATCATCAGCATTCGGCCAACAAACAATATCTCTTACTTCCCCGATGCCCCCAACCCATTGCTCTCTTGGTAACTCTGTATAATCGAAACACTTCATTCTCATGCTCCTATTTTTCCACTGCTTTTATATTTTATTTACACCTAAAGAGGCAATTTATGTCGAATTGTAAACTTCTCAAAGAATTTTATATGTCGCAATAGAAAAACAGTTAAAATGTGACTGATTACCCGTATTCCTTTAACAACATACGGCACAAACTTCCTAATGTTTTCATAGCAGCAGCCTGAGTTTCGTTCCATGCAAACGAAGTATTCAGACGGAAAGCATGATCAAACTGAGAACTGGTAGAAAACATACTGCCGGGCGCAATACTGATATTTTTGGCCAGCGCCAGCTGATACAGCCGCCTGGCATTGAAAGGCGGTTCAAATTCCAGCCAGATAAAATACCCGCCCCGTGTACTATTCACTTTGACGGAATCGGGAAAATATTCACTCACCGCCCGTAGCATCTGAATCTGCCTTTGCTCCAGTTGACGCCGTAGCCGTCGTATATGGTTATCATATCCTCCCTGAGACAAGTATTCAGCAATCGCCAGTTGAGTCGGTATACTGGCTGAAACAGTACTTGTCATCTGGAGTTGCTGAATTTTCAGGGCATGTTTTCCTGCCGCTACCCAGCCAACCCGGTATCCGGGAGCAAGACATTTTGAAAAAGATGAACAATGCATGAAATTATTTTCTTTATCCCATGCCTTGACCGGCATTGGCGAGTTCTGATCAAAATAGAGTTCGCCATAAACATCATCTTCAATTAGAACAATTTCATTTTCATTCAGAATTTCCACCAGCCGTTGTTTGTTTTCTGCCGGCATACTGACGCAAAGCGGGTTCTGGAAGCGGGACATCAACCAACAGGCTTTTATCGGGTATTTTCCTGCCACTTCTTCCAGTACATCTAAATCAATCCCGGTTTTCGGATCCGTTTTGATGGCAATTGCTTTCAGGCGCAAACGTTCAATGGCCTGTAGCGCACCATAAAAAGCCGGTGATTCAATCACTACCCAGTCGCCGGGAGAAGTGACAGACTGAAGGCTGAAACTTAAAGATTCCATTGCGCCTGCAGTGATCACAATTTCATCAGGAGAAACATGCATACCCTGTGAAGCATAACGACGGGAAATATTGCGGCGCAACTGTTCATTTCCCGGAGGTAAGTTCACCAGTGAACTATGGGGGGCAAAACGACGGGCGACAGATGCTAATGTCTTGGCTAATTTGGGCTCCACCAGCAAGGATGGGTCGGGAAAGGCAGAGCCAAAAGGTATGATTCTGGGGTCTTTACATGCCTGTAAAACATCAAAAATTGAGGCGCTTATCTCTACATTTTCGCTCAAATTCAGCCTTTTTCCCCCTTTTGCAGCGGCAAACGGCTTTATCCGGGGAGCGACATAATAGCCTGACTGTGGGCGTGCTACGATCCAGCCCTGACTTTCCAGTAATTGATAGGCCTGCAATACTGTCATCAGGCTCAGCCCTGACGATTTTACCGATTCCCGTAAGGAGGGTAGCCTATCTCCCACCAGCCAGATATTATCTTCTATCTGTTGGCGGATGGTCACTGCCAGTTGCTCGTAGCGTGTCATATACCGGGTCTTCCTTAGAGTGTTATAGGTCATTAACAGAGCATTACCACTATTATACACTTCGTCTTTCAAGTTGCCTCTTTGTTGACAACGCTCGCTCACCCCGGTCACATAGTTGTGCTCAATTCTTGCGATATTTATTTCAATAACAGAATGTTACCTATTCCAATAATGCGTACTCACTTTTCTCAGAGGATTATTTTCATTTCAGAAAACGGTTTTCAAGATAACAATGATCCAAAACCCGGCACGCAGGTATTCAGCCTAAGCTGCTTCAGGAGCATATAGGCTGTCGCTACAGAAGCTGAAATTACAGGTAAGCCCATACGGGCTTCTATCAGAGGCACTGAGGCCAGTGAAGGCATTTGTACACAGGCAGAAGCGACTATCACATCCACATTGCTGTTCAGTTTTTTTGTTATTTCCGCGGGTGCCAGCGGATCCTGACGTCCGACCGCCAGATTATCCGCAATTTCCAGCGAGATACTATCAATGACTTCAATACCTTCATTTTCTATATAATCGATCACCAGCTGCGTTAACGGTTTCATATAGGGTGTCAATATTGAGATCCGTTTTGCCCCTAACGCGTGAAGCCCATCCACCAATGCGCCGGCACTTGTGATCACCGGTGCCGGATATCCGTTTTCTGATGTCCTCAAATGTAAACGTTTTTCAGAAATCCGGTGGTATCCTTTGCCCATACTCATGATTGCCACCAGACAGGCATATCCCAACACATCCACTGAAGCATCTGACAGCTCCAGTGCGCAGCGATCACTGTCTGCATCCATTGCCGCCAGTTCATCTTTGCTGACGGTTTTCATTCTCATACGACTGGAATGGAAGGTAAAACGCTCAGGCGCTACCGTTTCACGGGCACGTAAAATAGCCGGAACTTCTGTTTCCATCGTGGTATTTGAGGAGGGTACAATCAGCCCTACCCGAAAACGACGCTGTTCACTCATGGAATATCCTCCCGGATAGGATTACCCCCATCAACAACTGGATTAAAGTCAGTCTGTTCAGGTTCATCAGTAAATCTGACTGCATTCATAGCACGTCGGCTGACGGCCAGATCGAAAATATCAAAACGATTGTAATGCCCTGTAATATCGTGCATCTGGCGGGGCTGAATACAACGATTCAAGTCAATTTCCGCATAAACAATCCCTCCTTTATCAATCAGAGGAGTGCCAATCACACGCCCATCCGGCCCGATAATTCCCGTAAACGCGCTATTACGACGGGCCAGCAGATGTTTTGCTTCAGGATGGCTGGCAGTCATAGCCTGCACAATTTCTGGCGATATAGTGGAACAGGAAACAATAGTAAAAACTTTGCCTTCAAAGCAATGCGCGGCGGCCCGTAAACGAATGGCTTCTGCCATATCATAATCCGGCGGGGCGACAGGCAGGGAAATGTAACTGGCAACATGCACCAACTCCCCCTGTGATAGCAAAGTAAAACGCGCCAGTGGGTTGGTATTCTCACCACAGGCCAGCACACCCAGCGGGCCAATACTGGTGTTATGTACGGTCAATGAAGAAGCATCACCATTCGCCCATGTCAGTTTTTCTGCCCATGTCGGTACCAGTTTACGATGCCGTCCCAAAATCTTTCCTTCGTCTGAAATGGTCACCAGAGTGTTATAAATTGTCGCAACACCATTGGGATTGCGTTCATTGATGCCAACAACAACATTGATATGATGACGAGCTGCGGCCTGTGCCACTTTGAGGATCTCAGCACCCGGTACTTCAATGGCCGATTTGCACAGCTTTTCAAACCACGGACTACCCTGCACAGGGTTCATGATCCAGTTCCAGTAGGGATAACCGGCAATAAAAACTTCAGGAAAAGCCACCAGACTGGCTCCGTTATTCGCTGCCTCATGAATCAGCCGGCAAACGAGATCAACCGTGGCTTCCGTATCCAGAAAGATGGGAGCAGCCTGTACCGCAGCTGCCTTGAATTTAGGAAGAGTCAGCATGTCAGATTCCTGTATGAGGTTTATACGGCGATGACGGGATGACGCAAGTCCCCGATTTTCTCAAGATGAGCTTCAATAACATCCCCCGGCCATAACCACTCTTGCGGGTTACGCCCTGCCCCTACGCCTGACGGTGTTCCCGTGGCAATAATGTCGCCCGGCTCCAGCACAATACCTTTACTGATATCAGCGATCAGGGCATCGACCTTGAATAACATATGGCGGGTATTGGAATCCTGTTTGGTTACCCCGTTAACTTTCAGGCTCAATGCGAGATCATGCGGGTCGGGGATTTCATCGGCCGTCACAATACAGGGGCCAAAAGGAGCATAAGTATCCTGCCCCTTAGAATAGATCCACTGCCCGGCACGACGGCAGTCACGAGCACTCATATCAATAATCAGGCTATAACCGAAAACATATTTCAGGGCATCAGCTTCCGATACGCCTTTGGCCCGTGTTCCGATGATAACGGCTAATTCCACTTCCCAATCCAGTTGCCGGGTAATTTCACTGTTATGCTCGATGGCATCCCCCGGCCCAATCACCGTAGAAGGAGGTTTGGAGAAGATAACCGGTTCTTTGGGCAGATCTTTTGCCGTATCCAGCGAACGGCTGGATTCTTCAACATGCTCAACATAATTCAGGCCAATGCCGAAAATGTTTTTACGCGGACGGGGAATAGGAGCAAGAATTTTGACATTTTCCAGTGGCCGGATGACACCAACCGGCCATAATCCGTCAAATGAATTCAGCAACATTGCAGTGCTACTGATGGCGAGTGGCCCCAGTTCAATAAAATCCAGCATATTATCCGGTAATGAGCTGCCACTATGAGCCGCCAGTTTTGCCAGATCAACGACATTATTATTAACTATCGCCCCCAATCGAGCCTCAGCCGTTATCTCGGTACGATAAGTAATTAAACGCATTTTATTCTCCCACTCGCTGATGCCCGTGATTCTCATTCAGGGCTTCTTCATAATACAGCTGTAATGCCTGCATCACCGGCAAGTCGCTGAAACAAAACAGGCAGGCATCTTCGGTTTGTGATGTATTCGCATGCTCATGATATTTCCATGAAGGTACACAAAAGATATCCCGTTCCTGCCAGTCGAACCTCTGACCATCAATAATAGAATATCCCGCTCCTTTGGCGACCTGATAGATGAAACTGCCGGTATGCCGATGAGCCTTACCAATAAATCCGGGGCGCAACAGCTGCATACTGGCTCCCAGAGTCGGCATAACATGCCCGCCAGTCAGAGGATTGGTGTAGTACATCAAGATGTCGTCAAACGGTGATCCCCGTGATATGCTGGCATAACGTTGCAGAGCGGCGTAAGTTGGCTTCCATTGATATCTGAATAATGGGGAATAGGGTTTATCCCAGCCCACATTTTGTGGGCGCAAAGCAGGAGCGCCCCACAGCGCCACCGAGGAATCCACCGGTTCAGTCACAGCCTGACGCAGATCAGGGTGAACCTTATAAAACCCGGCTTCCAAAGTATTCACCAAAGGCATATCGAGTCCATCCTGCCAGATGCACGGAGAACCATCAGGCTCAACCCCGTGCTCATGCCAGGTTCCATTGGGTGTCAGCACAAAATCATTCGCTTCCAGCAACATCTTCTGACCATCAACAATCGTATAGGCACCACTTCCTTCCATGATAAAACGCAGAGCCGAAGAAGAATGAGCATGGGCCGAAGCAGACTCTCCCGGTTGCATAGTCTGAAGCCCGGAATAAAGTAAACCGACGGCAGGCCCTTCACCGGATTTACCGGGATTCTCCAGATAGACGACCCGACGACCGGCTTTTTCCGGAGTCACTAGTTCAGCGGATTTAAGAACATGTTCACGTAAGTCACGATAACGCCAGAGTACCGGAACGGAAGTGGATTGAGGTTGCCACGGCTCTATTTTGTTGGCGATTGTCCAGAGTGCTCCTGTGTGATACTTTGCCAGCTCTTTGTAATATGCCAGCAATTCAGGGCTATCGGCGACATTGGCGCGCCCGAGTATATCTTCTCTGTACTGATCGTGGCTTTTTTGCCTATTCTTCTCATACTCCTGCACATTTTCTTGTTGAGACATTAGGTATCTCCTATACGGATAATAACTATCAACGGATAATAACTGTCATTTGAAAATCGGCCTGAAATTCAGAGGATACTCTTCTGGGCAAGCTGGCGTTCCAGTTGCTCTTTGCCGTAAAGGTACGGTTCCGGCCAATTGATGTCTGTCCAGCCATATCTGGCACATTCATGCAGCAGCCATGCGGCATCGGATAAAAATGGGCGGGATAAAGCACACAGATCTGCCCGACCGGAAGCGATAATGCTGTTAATCTGATCGGCATCGGTAATCGCACCCACGGCGATAACAGGTACATTGCCTTCATTACGGATACGATCAGCCATCGGCGTCTGATACATCCGTCCGTAAACGGGTTGTTGTTCAGCGGCAACTTCCCCGGTTGAACAGTCCACCATATCAGCACCCGCCTCATAGAAAGTACGGGCGATGATGACAGCTTCATCAATGGTAGTGCCTCCCTTTATCCAGTCAGTGGCAGAAATACGTACGGATATCGGCAAATCAGCCGGCCAGACACGACGAACAGCGCGCAAAACCGCTAATGGGAAACGCAGCCTGTTTTCCAGCGAACCCCCATATTCATCGTCACGCAGATTGGTGACAGGCGAAATAAAACTGGAAAGCAGATAACCATGAGCTGCCTGAATTTCCAGCCAGTCAAAACCAGCGGTGATAGCTCGGTGAGTTGCTTCAACAAATTGCGAAATAATTTCACTCATTTGTTTCTGAGTCACCGCAGTCGGCACCTGTGAAATGCCATGCAAATAAGGCATGGATGAAGCAGAAACCAGCGGCCAGTTTCCTTCCGGCAAAGGATGATTAACCTGTTCCCAGCCCCGTTGAGTAGAGCCTCGCCTTCCTGAGTGCCCCAGCTGAATGCCTATCCGTGCATCCGTATTCTGATGGATAAAATCGGTGATAGTTTTCCATCCCTGCACTTGTTGCTCATTCCACAAACCGGGGCAGGCAGGCGTTACCCGCGCCTGTGGTGAAATCGCGGTCATTTCGGCAATCACTAACCCCGCGCCTCCCAAAGCTCTGCTGCCAAGATGAATCTGATGGAATGCACCCGGAATACCTTCCACTGCCTTGTACAGCAGTGTTGGCGAAACCACGACTCTGTTTTTCAGCCTAATCCCCCGAACCTGATAAGGCGTCAGTATGGGAGGGATCAGCGGGGAAGATTGATCAGGCTGCCGATTGAACCAATATTCATAGTTTTCCAGCCATGATTTATCCCGCAGCCTCAGGTTTTCATGGGAAATACGCTGCGAGCGGGTAAGTAAAGAATAGGCAAACTGCTCTGGCGGAAAATCTTCATAACGGGCCACATTTTCAAACCATTCTGTGGAATTACGCGCCGCATTCTGGATTTTCAGCACTTCCACGCTACGCACTTTCTGGTAATGAGCCAGCCCTACCGATAAACTCCCCTTATTGGCTTTCAGGCTGTTGGCAAGTTCAATGGCATCCTCCAATGCCAGTTTGGTACCGGAACCAATTGAAAAATGCGCGGTATGGGCCGCATCGCCCATCAATACAATCGGTACATTTTTGCCATTATCACCTTCTGGTTTAATCCAGTGTACCCAGTGGTTACAGAGGATCCGGGGGAAACGGATCCAAATTGCAGCCCCGCGTAAATGGGTCGCATTGGAGATCAGGCCATGCCCATCCAGCCATTGGGCAAAGATACTTTCACAATACGCGATGCCCTCCTCCTGCGACATTTTGTCAATCCCTGCAGCCAGCCACGTATCTTCCGTTGTTTCAACAATGAATGTGGATAACCCTTCCTGAAACTGGTAAGCATGAGCCTGAAACCAGCCATGTTCTGTTTCAGCAAACAAAAAGGTAAAAGCATCAAATACCCGATGGGTTCCCAGCCAGACAAACCGGCAATGACGCTGTTCAATATCAGGCCAGAAATCTTCAGCATGTCGGTTACGGATTTGGCTGTTGATCCCATCAGATGCAATCAGCAAATCAGCATGGTATTGGCGGGATACTACCTGCTCATCCTGAACCTGCGTTTCAAATACCAGCTCGACTCCCAGTTCCTGACAACGATCCTGAAGAATATTCAGTAATTTTTTACGGCCAATCCCAATAAAGCCATGACCACCGCTGCTGTTTACGGTTCCTTTGAAATGGATATC
This sequence comes from Xenorhabdus sp. PB30.3, assembly GCF_963895965.1. Classification (NCBI taxonomy): domain Bacteria; kingdom Pseudomonadati; phylum Pseudomonadota; class Gammaproteobacteria; order Enterobacterales; family Morganellaceae; genus Xenorhabdus; species Xenorhabdus sp. PB30.3. The sequence continues at coordinate 9,780 of NZ_CAWQMW010000173.1, forward strand.
GATATTTTCCCAGCGGCTGAATGCAGCACTAATAGATTTGGCAGATACCGGATCAGCCATACTCAGGTTTTCCAGTGTGGCATCTGAGAATACGACTCCCCAACCAAAAGTATCATAGGGGCGATTGCGCTCAATCACGACAACACGGTTATCAGGATTTTGTAACTTCATCAGCAAACCGAAATATAAACCCGCAGGCCCGCCGCCAATACACACGATGTTCATATTTTTTTTGTTCATGCTGGTTCTCCTGTCACACCTCTTATGGGCACGGGTTAAGGCATGGTGATTGGATGAATGGTTATTGGATGAATGACTGGTTAGATAATTAATGGCTGGTTAATTAATGGATAATAAAATTCATCGGGTATGGGTATTGCCTGATGCGTATCCAGTGAGGTCGTGACATAAGTCTGAATTGCACTCATCCTTAATTCGCCTTCCTGACTGAAACAGCGCTGGCGTAGCTTGAGTGATTTTTTACCAATCTCTTCAACATTCAGTTCCAGCCAGACTTTATCGCCCATTTTGCTGATCGCCTTAAACTCCGCTTCCAGATGTACTGTTGGCAAGCCGAAACGGTGCTTAGCAATGTAAGCGGCATATCCCTCTGGCGTTAGCTCATCGAACCAGTCTTCCAGTAAGTTGTTGAACATCACAAAATATTGGGGATAAAAAACAATTCCCGCCGGATCACATTCAGAAAACCGAATTTTGTGAGACTGTACAAATTTATGCAGGCTCATTACTGACTCCTCCTCCGTTCTTTTTCAGGATGCTAGTTTCAAGATACTGCTGATATTCATGCAACTGACGTCCATCCTCATCGGCCAGTGCGGCTTCACGTAATTGTCTCAAATTGTGTGCCGACAGCTTCTTCCGATGGCAATCGACAAAGTTCATCAAAGTCTGAAAATTTTTCAGCCCACGGGAGTACGTATCACCATATCCCTTCAGCAGTTGCTGACACTTCACAACTTCCACAGCCAGTGCCGGATCATGTTTTGCTGCTGCCACGACTCGTCGTAGCCAGTTGTCAATTCCTGCTGTTTCACGTTGAAAACGCAGGGTACGGCGGCGTATCCGACGTAAACCCGCCAGCATGTAAAGCAGTAAATATCCCCATATTGAGCTGGTCTTAATGACGTAACCGCGACTGAACAGCTTTGTCAGTATCCGGTTTATAGTGTGAGGACGGGATAACCAGCGGCCAAAACCGGCGGGTAAGGTGTCACAGATTTCTTCTGTTCTGGGATGCAGAAATTCATTAATTTCGACGAGCTGATACCTGTTTGCCCGTACATCCTGATGAACCCGTTTGAAACGGCTGGCACGGGTTTTCAGATCAGCCACCCGGATGATGTCTTCGTAAGTCATCCAGAGTGCCAGATGACGAGCCGCTTCACGCAGTAACTGTTGATTACTCTCTCCAACCTGACTGACCAAATGTTGCAGCCGATCAAGATATAAACTGGCATATTCCGGATCCTGATAATCTATCAATCGTCTGACAGCTTTGAGCGCCATTTTATGGATACAGGGAGGTAGATTTTCCTCAATACGTAATAAAAGCGCGTTCACATCATTATTATTAATGGGCTTGTTATTAATGGAATGGCCATTGTTCGAACGGCTATGTTTAACAAAAGTGTCATGTCCGGCATCGTTTTTATGCGCCGAATCACTGTGCCCGGAATGGTGATTACAGCCAGCAGGTTGCCCACCGGAAAGGGCTGCCTGTGCCCGGCTCAGTCCCAGACCAAATGCCTGTAAACTGGGTTTTATCCCGACTCCGCTCCTGATAATCGCCTGTTCAAACTGAATACTGCTGAATGGCAGGAGGCCTGTGCCACAGAGTGCTCCAAACAGGACAGAACTCATGACGCTGCCACACTTTTCCGCCATCTGCGCCATATCAAAATGGATAAAACAGCGGGCTGCCTGCTGTGACTGTCGGATTAACCGACGACTATCCACCCGTCCATCACCCATTGCTGATTTTTCTTGCATAGTGAAAGCCCGATGCGTTGAGGCGATCAGCGTTGTGCGATCCGGAGTCACAAAACCGCGCTGGACTGCACGTCCGGCTTCCATTAATTCAGAAGCCAGCACAATATCCACATCACCGGCAGTCGGCATTAATGCCAGTACCGGAGCCGGCGCATCGGGATCGTCCGAACCGGGGAACAGTTCAACGTAATATATTGTAGCTCCCGTCCGTTGCGCGACACCGGGTACTGAGGTCGTCTGAGCAAAGTAGCCATATGCTTCGGCCAGACTGACAATCCAGTCAGCCAGCACACCGCCTCCCTCACCTCCCATTGCCAGAATGGCAATTTTGATTGGCTGGGTTTTCATTTTCATCATCAACGAATTCATGGATGGCGATACCAACATGGTTTCCCCCTCAGGGATGACAACGACAGTTTGTTAAACCTTATCTTGTTCACGACGCCTTATATCCCGGCGTTGCAGATAATGGATGAAACGTTTGCGAATACGGTACAGCAGCCGCTCACAACGGGAGGGATTAGTCACAATTCTGGCTCTGAAAAAAGAGGGGCATAGCACAGCCGCATGGGCAATTTCCCCGCACAATCCACATCCCACGCAACTGTTCAATACAGTGACTACAGGGTCAGTACGTAACGGATCAGGGTTTGTCTTAATGGAAAGGGAAGGACAGCCGGACAGACGAATACAGGAGTGATCGCCTGTGCAGGTATCAGGGTCAACGCCAAAACGCTCATGTACCACTCTTCGCCCAGCTGCCAGCACTTCTTTGTTTTCTTTTTTTATCCGGCGCTGTTTATTCAGCATACATTCACTTTGCGCAACCAAGACTTTCGGACCCTGTTCTTTGGTTGTCAGGGCTTCCCGTAAAGTTTTGATCATGTGTTTGAGATCATAGGTACGCCTGATTGTGCGTACCCATTTCACCCCGACCCCTTTAACGGCTTTTTCGATGCCATGCCCTGTACTGCGACTGGCATTAAAGGCAGCTGAAGATGGAATATCCTGCCCGCCAGTGGCAGAGGTATAGCTGTTATCCACAATAACGGTCAGATTATCGCTACGGTTAAAAACACTATTGGCAATACCACTCGTCAAACCGTTATGCCAGAACCCGCCATCCCCCATCACGGAAATTGCCCGCTTATCTGAGGCTGACGCACTCAGTGCTGAAGCACTGGCTGTACCTAATCCATACCCCATTGTGGTATTACCCAGATTAAATGGCGGCAGAATAGCAAACAGATGGCAGCCAATATCCGCACTAATATGGTGTTGCCCCAATTCCCGTTCCAACAGTTTCATCGCAGTAAAAATCGGGCGTTCCGGGCAACCGGTACAAAAACCGGGAGGGCGGGCATGAACCGCATTGCCTGATGTTTCATTTCTTGCATCCGTGCCTTCCGTTTCTCCACCCGGTAAAGTCACTGATGGGATTTGCACCTGACAGGCAGCAGCCGGCACTTTAGCTTCAATCCGGTCATAACGCTCCAGAAAAGCACGAATTCCTGCCAATACCGTGGCTGTATCATATTCCCCTGCCATTGGCAGTAGATCCTTACCGTGTAACCGAACCGAAATATCGTGCTGATGCAGGATACTGGCGACATTCTGTTCGACAAAATTGGGTTGCCCCTCTTCCAGTACCAGAATTGCCCGTTTACCGTGGCAAAAACGTGCAAATTCCTCATCAATTAATGGGTAAGCCACATTCATCACATACAGTGGAATAGAACTTTCACCAAATACATCTGCCAGCCCCAGTAAATTCAACGCCCGGATCACGGTGTTATAACAACCTCCCTGTAAAGCAATGCCGATATCATCCGCCCCTTCAGCAAAGAACTCATTCAACGCATGCTGCTGAATAAAACGCACGGCGGCAGGCCAGCGTTCCTGAGTTTTCTCTTTTTCATGCAAAAAACTGGCTGGCGGCAGAACAATACGGTTGAGGTCACGGGTCGGGTTTTCCAGAGCATCTTCAACCCTGAACATTGGTAACTGGTTATCAGCACAGACAAACCGCCCATGTACATGGCAAGCACGAATACGCATCTGCAACATAACCGGTGTATGGCTGGCTTCCGACAACTCAAAACCCATCTTCACCGCCTTTACAATCGATGGCAGATTAGGGCGTGGATCAAGCAACCAAATCTGTGATTTCATTGCAAATGCGTGGCTGCGTTCCTGCATAATTGAGGAACCCTCACCATAATCTTCACCCACTATGATCAAGGCTCCCCCTAAAACACCACCAGATGCCAGATTTGCCAACGCATCAGAAGCAACATTTGTCCCTACTGTTGCCTTGAATGTCACAGCACCACGTAATGGATAGTTAACTGAGGCAGACAGTGTGGCAGCGGCAGTGGCTTCACTGGCGCTGTTTTCAAAACGAATACCATATTCAGACAGGATATCCTGTGCGTCAGCCAGAACATCCATCAAATGAGAAATGGGTGCTCCCTGATAACCAGCAACATAGGCAACACCGGATTCCAGCAGCGCTTTTGTAACAGCGAGTATGCCTTCTCCGCTGAAAACTTCGCCTTGCTTCAATCTTAACTTTTCCACTTCCTTCACGAAGGATCGTTCTGCCATGTCCACCTCGCATTTTATGCATCTTTTTTAATGCCACTGGATTTCGAATTACATCGCGGCAACAGAGGAATAACTTCCCGGTAGATAACCGTATATTGATAAAAATGGTGACCGGAGTGACTTAAGTGCAACCAATAAATAAGTTCAGGCAACTAGAAAGACGGGTATATGTAGTAGTAGGAGTATGGAGAATATGAACTAATGATCAATACATGAACTGTCATGCATTGATCATTTATGCAGTAGCCGGATAGGTCATGCAAAGAATGGATATACGCTTCGTCTTTCAGTTTTCAATCACGAAATACAACCACTACAGCAGGTAGCCACTACAGCAGGTATAGAGATATTGGCTATGAATTATCGCCATGAACACTGAAATATCCATTCATGAATATATTCACGATGATATAGCTTCCATTTAGAAAAAATGTGGATACTGCTTATCAGAACATTGTATATACCTTATTAATTTCAGGAGTTAGTCAAAACTACGGCCTGAGAAACGACGGGTATGACGTTATGAGGTTTCTGATAATGACGAGCAATCCGTGGCACAACTATTACGTTGATAATAAATACGTTGATAATAAAAGCTCCGATTCAAGGTGTACGGACTCCAGATGTGCTGTGTCTGCGATTGAGTCTCACCTCAGTTCTCCGGAACATCTGCTTTTTTCGTCCCGTGATCTTGATGAAACAAGATCAATGGTCGGGCGGGTGATGAAGCCCCATCAGCTTAATATACTGGGTAGCAGCCGAAAACTGAATGCCAGAATGCACTACATCCCTTTTGGGGATTTTTCCATCAGCCGCCTGCATTATGGCGCAAATGTTGAAATTACGCCGGGTGCGCTGGATTCCTTTTTTCTTATCCAAATGCCGTTATCAGGCTGTGCCTCGATTGAAAGTGGCAGCCAGTATATTGACTCAACCCCGAATCTGGCCTCCGTGCTCAGCCCGGATCAACATACTGCCATGCGCTGGAATGCTGATAACGATCAGTTTATGGTGAGAATTTCCCGCTCATTACTGGAACGAACTCTTGTCGGGCAATTGGGGCATCCTTTGGATCAACCATTGATATTTGAACTGGGATTCGAATGGCAACGATGCCAGACATGGCGCTGCCTGATGCTCTATCTGCTTGAATGTATAGTTCAGGTGCCAGATATCCTGCAATATAAGCTCATTACTACTCAGATTGAACAATTACTTTCTGTCACCCTGCTTTCCGCACATCAACATAATTACAGTGGTGATCCCGCTAACCACAGAGGTTCTATCCGGCCACGGCATGTGCGGCGGGTACAGGAATATTTGCAGGCTCACGCCCACGAGCCCATTACCGCTGAACAACTGGCTCAGGTCGCGGGAGTCAGTCTACGCAGCCTTTATTCCGGTTTCAGGGAGTTTCTGGATATCAGCCCGATGCAGTATTTACGCAATCTGCGTCTGGAACATGTCCGTACAGAGCTACTGGCGGGGGAAGCAAGCAATGTTACAGGAGTTGCCCTGCGTTGGGGATTTGCGCATATGGGGCGATTCAGCGCTGAATATAAAGCGCGTTATGGCGAGACACCGAGTGAAAGTTTGCGCCGCGGATAAATACTGATAGCGGCCCAGAATGTGATGACTCCAGGCCATAAATTAAAGGTTACATAATTCGATATTTACTGCGGATATCCCTGATTTGAGATTTAAGTTGTCCACAGCCACCCAGAATTTCCGTACCATCACTTTTATCTGATATGCAGCGGAAACCAGCTTCAGTAAGTGCTTTTGCAAAAGATGGCATTTCTTCGGATGGATTCAGTATAATCCCATCTATGCTGCTGACTTCGTTCAGGTATTTCAGCTTAATAATAAAGGTGTCTTTATCCACCAAGTCTTTTAACCGGACCAAATCTTCCTGCGAGTCGTTTATTCCCTCCAACATCAGGTAATTAACGATGACAGGAACGCCGGTATTTTGATGGTAGGTTGCAAAATATTCAAGCAGATCTTTAGTGCTGAATTTTGCTTTTGACGGGATCAACATATCACGTTGTTCATCCGTGGTCGCATGGAGAGAAATGGAAATAGTATCCAGAGGAAGGTCATAAAGTTTATCTGCGGTATGGCGAATACCAACCGAAGTCAGTGTAACCCGATTAGCCAGTGATTGGCTTTTAAATTCAGTAACTGCTCCGCTGATCTCTTTCAGATTCAGCATCGGCTCACCCATACCAGCAAACAGAATCGTATTGAGTTCCTGATTATCTCCCAGTGCTCCGGAATCTAATAAATGTTCACGACATAATAAGACCTGTTGCACTATTTGTTCTGTCGTCATATTCCCCAATGATTTCTGTCTGCCAGTTTCGCAGAATACACAGCCAACAGCACAACCATATTGGCTGGAAATACAAAGATAAGGCAAATGTTGTTCGGTATGCTTAAAGAACGTAGATTCAACACTTTTTCTTAAGTCTGAATCACTGGCTGACAATAAATATTTTTTAGAGCCGTTGTCTGACTCCACCACTTCACTAATTCTCATCTTCATACCTTCTCAATCTTTTCAACACGGTAGCGCATGTCAGAGACCCTGCATATTTTCGTATTGGATAAAGTCAGATCAGATTGCATGACATCCTGATGTCTTAACCGGATCAATGAATAATTTTTTGAATTTCGTTCAGTTAAAGTGTGGAAAAATAACAAACATGACTACCCAATCATTTTTCGGGATCATCGTTGTCGCGGGAAAAATAGGTTGTTTTGGCTACTGTGTTTTGTAAAGGCCACTGTTTTTTAAAGGTCACTCAAGAATCTTGGCATTGATTCTGTGGGCTATTGATACCAGGACGTACTAACTCAGAAATTCTGGCCTTAGCTACTGCTTAAATTGGGCGAAGAGATACAACGCATTAATCACAATCAGTATTTCTGTTTTAGCACAACCGAATGCAGCATAATATCATTCAGGACTTTTCGGAAGGATTTTATGACAAAAATTCCATTTTATATCGGTAGATAATTCCATTAATCTGATTATTAAAGGTTTTTATTCCCAAACCACGCTTGTAACGTTAATTCCACTCAAATCTATCACCCTGCCCTCATAATGAATGACAGGGATGAGCCGGCAATCCACTTAATGGCGTGCTGGGGATTTCTGGGTTTGACGAAAAAGAGATGCTGAGCTGATTTTTAACCTATTTATTTTTGCCATTCATTAAAAACCATTTATTATCAATGCGTTTTTACCTCATATTAAAGGGAGATTTTTATGCATTGGTTAGGATGGATACCCATTGGTCTCTTGTCGGTATATTTATTGTATCAGGGTCTTATACGGCTTTTAGTGGTTTTTATCATGAGATATGGCATAAAAATAATTCCGAAAGATGCCGAAAAAACCTTACAAAAAGAGAATGAAAAACGGGCGCGGGGTGAGATCCTCCCCTTATCCCATGAAGACTGGGGGATGATGGTCATTGCGCCTCAGGCACTATTTGACGGGAAGAGTTGCACGGATTATTCACCTAAGGGTGACACCGACAGTGGATTCGACCTAATCTATGGAGTAAAAAACAGACAGGATTTAATCCATGAACTATTTCGTTTAATCACCGGACAGGATGAAGGACATGTTTTATTCCATGAAGCACGGGAGAAAGTGATTGGCTTACCTGAAAAGGAATTTAAAAAAGCTCTGAAAGAAATCAGACGGCGTAACGTCTCTCAGGAGGAGAAAAAGGCATTTATCTGGCAATACAAAGTGCTGTATCACAATATCAATGAGGCGCAAAGCCTGAAATATTTCCCGACTGACTATCATACCTTCATCGAACATTGTTTAGTCGGTTGCAGACTGAAATACATCACCGAAACCGAAGCCAAAGCGTGGGCAAACATGTTAGCCCCGTTTTTTCGTGAGACGTTCAATGGATGGGGTGATGTATGGCACAGCTACGTCATGAATTGCTGGTTTTTTATCGGATATGATAAAATATTTAAGCAGATAGAACCGACCTATCGAGCCATTATCAACGTATTATTAAAAGAAATGTGCAGCCCGATTAATACAATTAAATGGGATGCCCCGCTTCCCTCCGTTGAGACGTTTTCATTTGCCGAAGCCGTGGCAGGCTTAAACTTGAAAAATCAGAGCGGTAGGATAATGGACGTTGATGAAGTAAATAACATCATCAGAAAACACCTGAATATGGCGGGTTCGTAAATCATCAAAAAGACAGAAAACCAATAACAGGAGCACCGTGCCCCTGTTATTATTTCTGCTGCTCAGGCCACATCAGCCTGATAGGAATGAAAAATCAAACATCTTCAATAACGATAGGTATAAGCTTTTCTTGCTTCATTTGAACTACATCAGTCTATTTGCTGTTTCTGGATTCAAGAATACGCATTAATTTATCAAAGTCTGGTGTTACATCACCATTGTATATTATTGTTCCGTCAGGATACGTCATTGATGTATCTGCATCCTGATTTTTTCCTCCATTCCAATAAGATAAAAAGTTTTTTTCATATAAGACATTAAGATGAATTTTTCGACCATTATTCATTTTATATGTCATAACATCATATTTCCCTACCAAATAAAATGATTGTCTATGTCCCCCTAAAAACCGCTCTCTTAGTAAAGGAAATAGAGTAACTTCTTCATTTAAATTACCTGTTTTTTTTATATATCCACCATCAAATTCTTGTGGTGCATTACCATCAATCACAAATGTCGTTTTAAATCCAAAATTATTGTCAATAAGCGGCGCAATTGTTGATGTATCTTTCAGCTTCACTTCGAAAGTAATATTACTCAGTTTCCAGTCACACTTCCCGCCTCCCTCCTTAGGGATACTGACCTCCACTTGATTTGGCTGACCGATTGATAGAGGGTAGGTGGCACGATGAAAACCCGGAACAGAATACGATTTCATATTCGCGGTTCGGCGTTCTTTGCGGCAAATTTTAGAGCGGTACATGGCTGAAATAGGTAAGGCATCCAACTCATCAGGCATAGTGGCCGTAAAATGAACAGCCTCTCCATTCATCGGTGGAGAGAATGAGTCGTTTTGTGCGCATCCTTGTAGGAAAAATAATGTAATTAGGGAAGATAATACGCGTTTATTACAGAGGAATTTCATGGGTGCTTTCCTTATACCGCTCAAGAGCGTGTTTCAATAATTCATCTTGGTTAACATCTTGTTTAAAAACATCGTGCAGTTTATTTTCGAGTGCCATAAAAGTAGTGTTACGTTTTGCACTTAGTGGAGAGGCATCTTGATGATGTATTAATTCATCAAATTTCTCTTTTGAAGCTATTAGCTTACGCGTTTTCGTTGGCGCTAAGAAACTGAGCAATTGATTATTTATAATGGCTTGATATTTACTGCCCATAAAGTGGTCTGTTGCCGTCGTCATAATCGTATCCAAATCAGGATTATTCCATTGTGGGAATATTTCATCGATAACAGACTTATCTCCCTTTAATGAGTCCACATATTCCTGTTGTGCATTCTCTAGTCCTTTATCTAATGAATTAGCTAGGCTCGGAACTAAATAAAACTTATAGATGCCATTCATACGCCAGGCTTTTTTGCCCGTAAAACCGATGCCATTCTTACTTGGAATTCTTTCTTCACCCATTTGCCTCGCCTGAAAGAAGCTCACGGTATTCCCTTGGTGATAATATACTTCACCCATCTCGGGGAGATATTTTTGTATTGGAATGGTTGGTAATGTGGCCAAAGTCCAGCTAAAGCCAAAAATGGTTCCTAGCGACCCATAAACTTCAAATAGCCAGTTATCCATATTGGTATCAAATGGCACACTCGTTACAGTATCAGCATCATTGACATGTCGGAAATGATTCAGTGATGTTAAGGCTTTAACGACACTTACAGTGAGGACTCTCGGCATTCCATACGTATATCTGAAAAGTAAAGCGTAATCCACTTTTAGCCACCGCCAGCCCATTCATTATATTCATCATGTTTTGCTCCTTGTCATGATTGTTTAACAGTTACATCTCCATTCGTGCCCCATAGACTTCTTTGAATTCCCAGAGAATTTTTTGATTTGGAGTAAATACATCCAGCTTGACAAAGGTGGACTGGCTGACAAAACAGGCACTCGCCTCATGGATTAACCGGCAGAAGCGGTACATTTCCCCCGGATCAGTATAACAATCAGGGTTCAGGGTCAGTGACAGCAGATGCCCTCGGATAGGATAACCCAGCTTCAGCCGGTCGATCAGGCTCTCTTCCACCTGCATAATGCCGTCGATATGTCGCTGGATATTGGAGGTGAAATTTATTTTTATTAAATTATCTGATAATGAGATATTTTTTTGAAAATTTAAATACTTTACGATGTTAAGCTTCTTGATTATTGTATTTTATTCTGATTGAAAATTTAACTGATGATTTTCTTCAGGCTGTCTGTTAGTGTATTTACACATTAATACAATATTGGTTACATTAGTTTTACATGGTGTGCTGGGAATTTTTCGATTGCTGAAATAAACGGAGAACTGCATGATGACGCTAAGGAATTGTTACAAAGAAGAAATTATTTTATATTGCGATATTTTCATTGAAGAATATAGCAATGACTTAATAAAAAACCATCAACTAAATCGGCAGCAAGCTTATAATAAAGCTGATAACATTATTAAATCATCATTTCCTGATTATCAACCTGAGAAAAACAATTCATTATACATTATTAATAAAAGCTTTTCAGAACAATCATGCAATATAGGGTATATTTGGATTTTAGAAACACCGGAAGAGAAATCCATATTTATTATGGACTTTTATATATTACAGGAATATAGAAATAAAAAGCTTGGTCTTGAATCACTGCAGAAATTGATGTCAGAGATTGAAATATTTGGTATTAAATCGGTCAACCTACGAGTCGAACCTGATAATATAGCCGCAATTCGGTTATATGAAAAAATTGGATTTTATGCTACAGGTATCAATATGTCTCGAAAAACCAACTGAAAGGACTTTAATAATACATTTCAGAGAAATGAAGATATTAATAGTGAATATACTTCCTGAAGTTAAATGGTTTTATTAATGGCACAGTGTTTATGTTAAAACGAAGAGCATGAATCTGGGAGGGTCTATAAAGCTAAAGACCACGAGAGCATTAATACTGATATGCAAGTCGCTGATAGTATCACGGATACCCAGATTGTTTCAGCGACTTGTTCTTTAATTCGGGCTTGACAGGCTCGATAAGAATAATCAAGCTGAAAAGTATGGTTACAGCATAAACAACGATAGCGCTGGTGACCACTCTTGCTGATACCGTGTTTTTTAACGTCCTTTGTTTGCGTTTGGTGATAAAACCAACACCTTACTTCCAGTGAGGCCATGTATATTATTTTGCAAAGATAAGCATAATAGATAAAGAGCAACACTCTGAATACGTGATTTTTTTCAGAAACAGGATGAATCCGACGAGTACACGAACAGGGAAATATTTAGTGTGGCATCAATAATTTTACCGATGTATTGATACCAAGTTTATATTAAAATATTAGATTTAATTAATTTCACTATTTTAATTGTGATTAACATCACAATTAAGAGACAAATAATAAGTTACAGAATAATGAGAGTATAATTA
>NZ_CAWQMW010000174.1:0-21890 GCF_963895965.1 Xenorhabdus sp. PB30.3
TAAATTAAACTTATATATAATAACACTATCCATATTATTTCCCTGTCTTAGTAGAGGCTATGCAAATAACTTAACAAACCATTCTTTCATTCCAAATTACGAGAATAGAAATTCAAAAAAAAATACAAACATTTTTTCATCAAGATATAACTTAACCTTTAAAAACAGTAGTAAATATGGTGAGTTAAAAATTCATATGACTAATGATAAATGCATGAAAGATCATGGATCTGAATATATCAATTTGAAAAGTGGACAAAGTTATAGTGAAAACATCGTAGATTACAATACAATATTCAGCTGCCATAGTGAAAATAAATTCGTGGAATGGACTGCAACTACCTATCATAACTTTCAACCATATAAAACATGTGATTTCCAATTATTAATATATTCAGAATCATTTTGGGGACCATGGCTTAGTTCGGTTAATACAATAGGCTATTGTAATCTTGAAATCAGCGCTACTTGCAAAAAATACTATGACTGTTTAAATCATGGGATTTTGGTTGAGGATGGCTATAGTATGAGTATAGATATCAAGGATGATTATGTTTTCACACCACCAAAAATTACTTCCACTGATCCGCAAGAGCAAGCCCAAAATAATTATATCACTATTATGGGACAGGGCCTTATGAAAGATGAATCGTTACCTTATCTTGTCACTAATTTTGACCAAAATAAATATAAAGTTAAACTTATAGAAGGAAAAATAGATCAATGGCGGGAAAAAGTTTGGATAAACTGCGAACTGGTTCCCAGAAAAATTAGTATTGAGGGTATTGATAATTCAGAAATTACTATTAAAGGGCCACCTTGTGGGGCAACCATAACGTCAATGAAGGATTCTCAAATTATACCTGATGGAAAATATGACATATCCGGTTTAATTAATACTAAAGTTCCAAATGATGTTAAAAAAATTAAAGTATCAATTTCTAGTTTTGATGATCCTGATTACACTCATCCCTCTGAACCAACGAAAGAATATACACCTGATGTTGATATTAATTCCGGCACATGGAGCCTTAAAGGTTTAACCGCAAAATGTTTTAATTACTATAAAGCATCTGTGCTTTTTAACCAGAATAGGAAAGAAGAAAATAATCTCCCCGGAAAAAAAGAAATTAAATTTGGAGTAGCACGTTGTCCGGTAAAAATCACAAAACCTGTTATACATGAATTTATTACTTCAACAGACGACAATCCTAAACAGATTGTCATTGAAGGGAAAGTAACAGAAAAAACACCTCTTGATGTAATTGCAAGCTACTATTCAAATGGTGAGCATGCACTCCCCATTCTTTCTCGTATTGGAAATAACTGGCAAACCAAAATTAGTGATGCCCCTGCCGGTTTTATAAAAATTAAAGCTAAAAATACAGGAACACCAAATGTTCCCATTAAAAATAGCAATGACGAAGTCACTATACTGAAATCAAAAGATTTCTCTGTAAAATATGGCATCATCGATAATGTATTTATCTATTTTTATGGAACCTCCCTGCCTAATAATGATAAACAAACCAGTGATTTCAAAGAAACTCTCCACCCTAAAATAATATTTTATGATGGTGTAAAATCGGAAGAAATAATTCCTGATGAAAAAGGAAATTGGCGTTCAGACAATGAATATTATGCTAAACGAGGGGTGTATCTTTTTACTATCCATGAAACATCTGATAATGAAAATTATCCAGCAAGGAAAGATAAAACACTGGAATGTACTGGAGGTAATGACCATATGACCTGTATTGAAAAAAACAATTAATCTCCCCATTCAGGAGGCTGTTATGATTATATTTAAAGTATTTTTTATCCTCTCATTATTATCTTACAGTATAAATGTATTTTCAGGTACTGTATTGCCCCCCCACCCAATAGAAACAATTGCGGGAGGAGAGGAAAGCTGTATTGATAGTAAAGATAGCAAATGCAAACCTTGGGTTGTAAATATCCGTCTTGAAAATGAATCAGGAAAACATATTACTTCATGTAGTGGTTCGTTGATCTCTCCAAGCTATGTTTTAACAGCAGCACATTGCCAGGGTGACTCTAAAATCATTAAAACATATTCGATTGTAAATTATAAAAAAAAAGTAATTGGTACTGCATCATATCAAAATTTTGTTCCATACTCTGATAGCGAAGGTAAGTTCGCAGAGTTTGCAGAGTTTGCAATAATAAAATTAGATAAGCCTACTACTTTAAATAATTATGGCCATGTTCGTCGTTTCTTTGACTATGATGAAGCTTATGAAAAAATAGACAAAAATTATTATAACGCTTCTGTCTATGGCTATGGTCGTTTGGGAATTGATCCAAAAACAGGAAATCAGATAAAAAATACTGAAAAAAAACAGCGGAGAGCTGATGTTAATATTGTCACTTATGCCATAGATTATGAACTAAATCATGGGCTTCTTATAAAAGAAAATAAAGATTTAAAGCCAGGAGTTATACAACCTGGAGACTCTGGCGGCCCGATTATTTGGCATGATACAATCATCGGTGTTGCATCCACAGGAAGAACTACTCTTAAAGATAGCAATAAATCTCGTCCATTTTTTTTCGCTTCAGATGTTACAGGAAAATATCTTGATAACAATTTTATTGGCAAAAGAAATCTAGGAAGTTGGTTTTCTCAAAACATGAAAAAAATATGGATCGACAATCCGGATTGGGGTGAGAAATTAAGTAGAAGGAGAAAAAGCATACCTGTAGAGGGATTTGGTCGTCCATCTTCTGAGATCAATCTTCGTTACTCCATTGATCACAAAGATGAAGAAAATACTAAATGTCCGGTAGACAAAAATGGGACATGGAAATGTGATATCCCATATGATACTTATTTCACTGAAACAGTTAGTGAAGGAAAGGAATATGTAATTACTATTACAGCTGAAGAGTTCAATAAAGGTGATGCATCATGGGAGAGTGATACCATAACAGCAACAATACCAAATGCAGAGCAAGAGATTAGTATTATTTACCCATCAGATAAATCAATAGTTCTAACCAAAAACTTTACCATACGTGGATACGCCGCCCCTGGTTCTGAAATAATATTGAAATTAATCGCTAACCCTAAGTATGGTGATGAAGTTTATACACAGGATAAATTATGCGCTGGGTTAAATAATAACGAATTGATAAAAACAGGTGAGAATGGACTATGGTCATGCAGTATAAATACTGATATTAATCTTGAAAATTCAGGTAAAGATGATAACTATAATATAAATGCAGAACAAGAATACAAAAAACCCAAAAAATCCAAGCGTAAAGAAATAAAAGATCAAGTCAGCATCAGTTTAAAACCAGAAGATTATTCCACTTTAAATGTTGAGCCAAACAAAAATAGAAAAGGAAACATATATAGAAAAATATTAGAATATAACGTGTATTATGCTAATAATGCAAAACTAGTTTGTATTTTTGATGGTAAAAATTCAAATTGTAAAAATAATCCTCGAGTTAAAGATAATTTTCATTTAAGAAATTTATTTGCATCAAAAAAAGATTTTAATTCAGGAAAAAACCCGTTTTTAGATATCAGTGCAATACAAAAACTGGAGAACGTTGACCCGAGTGATCCAAAGTTATGGTATAGTCATTCTTTCGAATATGAAGGCGGATATCTTATGCCTTCTTTTAATAAAGAATATCCGATGGAATCACCAACAAAAATCTCACCTATTGATATACAAAATAAAAAATTCACTGGTTTTGGTGGTGATGATCAACGTTATACTCTCTCAAATGATGATATACTTTTACCTTCAGAATATTCTATCTGCATGAAAAAAAGCAGTCAGTCACCTTCAAATTCCCCTCAATGCAATAGAGATGATAAGGATAAGGATATCTACGTAAAAATTCCATTGGAAAATGGTAAATATTTTTCCGAAATACCAATAAAATATAGTGATTATGGAAAAAGACATGATTTTCCAAACTGGAGTTTATCGCTTCCTTCTGAATTGAAAGACGGGGTTTATTATATTGAGATAATGGACAGGATTATACCTCAAGGACTCAATATTGAGCCTCATATTTGGAACGGTGGCTTACCAAAAGCATATTTTGAAATCGGACCCCTTGACGTTGACATTACAAACCCGGCAAACACCTCAGATACCGTTACGACGGTATCAGGAACTGCCAGTATTCCCGGTGAAACAGTTAACGTCAGAAAACGTAAATTAACCCTTTCTCGGGGAGCATCAGGGGGAGATACGGCAGACACCTTCCCGGACACAATTTGTGAGAATGCTGTCGTCAGTGATAATGGTGACTGGGGATGTCGGACACCCGTCATTTTCACCGAAGGCACATATGAACTGACCGCCGAATTAATGAAAGACAACAAAGTAGTTGCTACTAAGACGGAAGTGGTGACTGTGGAAGAAAAAGAGCCGGAGGAGGACGAACCTGAAATTGATAATCCCGCCAATTCTCCACCGATTGATCCGGACGGCGGGTTAATAAGCCTGTTCGGTTTATTCAGTGCAGCAGCAACAGCAGCGGGAGCTGCCGCTGGGCTTGTCTTCGATCTGGCCGGAGCTGCTTCTGGTGCTGTTTTAGGTGCCGTTTCTACCATAGCAGGCCTTACTATTCCTCATTGGGGGTTAAACATTGACACAAGCAAATTACACGGAGGAGAAGCCTATAAATTAGTGATACAGGAAACCAAGGATGGGAAGAAAATTGGTGCACCTATCGAATGGCACTTTACCATGCCAATGCGGATTACCGAGCCGCAAAAAAACGCTCACTACCGGATAAACAACGGTATATCAATTCAAGGAGAAGGTACTCCCGGACAACTGATCCTTATTGCCAGTTCAAAATTGTTTCTACCGCCAAAAGAAACCGTCCTGCCGCCTTCATCTGGCACACTGATTTGTCAGACCAAAGTGGATACCAACGGTAAATGGGTATGCCCAAATAACCCAGTCATGACAGCAAAACAGGCAGGGATATTCTCCCTTTATGCAGCCCAATATCAAGAACTCCACTCAAAAGATCTGCCCACAACCCATTATAAAAGAACTTCGGAAGTTTCACGCCAATATGAGATCACCCAAACCCGAATCAGTATCACAGCGCCTAAACAGAATGCTAAATTCCACCGGAAACCTTTTGACATTGCCGGAATAGGCGAACCCGGCGCCCACATACATATAGGCAAAAACGGTAATAATAAAGCGTGTGATACCACCGTTACTGCATCCGGCAAATGGTCCTGCGGGCCTTACCTATTCGGGAAGGGAAAATTCACGGTATCGGCCGAACAGTTTATCAGCCATGAACTGCACTCTACGGCACAGGTATCCTATAAAATCCAGCCAGCGAATGGCGCTTCTTCATTAATCTACTTACATTTTAACCACCATTCTAAATATTAAGCCTCCTATCTAAGGAGATTTGAACACAATGAACTACGGCATAGCGCCTCCTGATAGGAGGCGTTTTTTTAACCTCAGACTAAGAAAAAATGTGAAATTCTGGAGCTGTAATTACAATAGTATTAGGATGGTCTTATTTAGTTAGTTAATAATTATAAAAGTTTGTATTCACCATGATCATCCGTCCTAACCAACACTGGTTCTTTCGTCTATTTGACTGGCATGGCTCAGTTTTATCAAAAATTACCTTCCGTTTAATGCTGAATATACTCATGTCTATCATCGCAGTTGTGAGTTATCAGTGGTATGAACACCTTGGTATTCATTTGACCGTCGCCCCGTTTAGCCTGCTGGGGATCGCTATCGCCATTTTTCTCGGTTTTCGCAATAACACCAGCTACAGCCGTTTTGTCGAGGCCAGAGCACTTTGGGGATCGTTATTGGTTACTCAGCGCTCGTTGTTACGCCAGATTAAGAGTATCCAGCCAGATGAAACTCAGTTACATCAACAATTTTCTGTTTTGCTTATCGCGTTTAGCTGGAGTTTAAAACATCAGTTACGTGGCACAGATCCAAAAGAAGATTTATATCGCCTTCTGCCCACAGAAATATATGCTGAAATTATTCGCAGTCCGATGCCAACTAATCGGTTATTACTGAAAATGAGTCTTCTCCTCGGTGAATGGAGGAAAGGGGGGTTATTAAGTGATATTACCTATGAAATGATGGATAAGAACCTCAATGAGCTTTCCCATATTCTGGGTGGCTGCGAGCGTATCGCCAGTACTCCCGTGCCTTTCGCCTACACGCTGATACTCCAGCGAACGGTTTATCTCTTCTGTACCCTGCTGCCTTTTGCTCTGGTTACCGATTTACACTATATGACACCGTTTGTTTCAGTGTTTATTTCTTATGCTTTCTTATCATGGGATGCGCTGGCTGAAGAGTTAGAAGATCCATTCGGAACTTCACCTAATGATTTACCCCTCAATGCAATTTGTACCGTCATTGAACGCCATCTGATGGAAATGAATGACCAGACGCCATTACCGGCTTTATTGCAACCTAATGAAAAATTCAATTTACTCTGATTATTCATCTTCATTTGATTAAAGGCCGAACAGCAGGCTCGGTTTTAATGTCTTTCCTAAAAAACGAGCCTGAATCAATGATTATATGAGGCGCTGAGATTCTGAATCCTTCAATGCGGTCAGCGATAACTTCACCGGAACAGATTTGGATGTGGGTGTACCTGTACCATAACCAAAGCTGTCCATCGGTACTAACGGATTGGTTTCAGGGTAATAAGCGGCAAGATTACCGCGCGGAATAGTGTAGGAAACTAATTTAAATCCACATACTTTACGCTCAATACCGTCATGCCAGATAGTCTCGATATCAACCAGATCGCCCTCCTGATAGCCCGACTGAGCAATATCTTCCGGGTTCATAAACAAAACTTCCCGTTGACCATAAACGCCACGATAGCGGTCGTCTAAACCATAGATGGTTGTGTTGTATTGATCATGGGAGCGCAAGGTTTGCAAAGCAAAGGGAACTTCTTCTCCATCAATTTGGGGAAACAGTGTGTCTGGCAATGGTGCATGGCTAAATTCAGCTTTTTTACTCGGGGTCTGAAAACGCAGCTCTGCCGCCGCATTACCGAGATAAAAACCGCCCGGATGTTCACATTTTTTATTAAAGTCAGCAAAACCGGGAATAGTTGCGCTAATGTGATCACGGATTTTGTTGTAATCTCCGGCTAATTCCAGCCAGTTAATTGTTGGGGTGTTGCCTAAGACCGCACCAGCAATGCCCGCAACAATCGCAGTTTCAGAACGCTGTGTATCAGATAGTGGTTTGTTTATCCCTTCAGAAGCATGCACCATGCTGAAAGAATCTTCTACCGTAACAAACTGCGCACCACTAAGCTGAATATCCTGTTCTGTACGCCCCAGTGCCGGTAGGATAAGAGCATCTTTTTTACCGGTAACAAGATGACTGCGATTTAATTTCGTACTGATATGAACAGTCAAATCGCAATGCCGGAGTGCTTCCTCTGTACGTGGGCTGTCAGGCGCAGCAGCAGCGAGATTTCCCCCCAGCGCAATCAGTACCTTCACTTCATCACGTAACATTGCCTCCAGCGCTTGCACCACATTATGACCATGAGCACGGGGAGGTTCAAAACCAAAGTGATTTGCCAGACTATCAAGGAAAGTCTGAGACGGTTGCTCATTAATCCCCATCGTCCGGTTTCCCTGTACGTTACTGTGACCACGCACCGGGCATACACCAGCACCGGGTTTACCTAACTGACCAAACAGTAATTGCAGGTTTGTAATCTCACGGACTGTATCAATAGAGTGTTTATGCTGAGTAATCCCCATTGCCCAGGTGCAAATCACACGTTCAGCATGCAGATAAATATCCGCTGCCTCTCGTAGCTGTTGCTGCGTCAGACCTGATTGTTCCTCTATAAATGACCATTCAGTAGCAGCCACTTCCTGTAAATAAGCCTCCACACCTTCGGTATGAGCCGAAATAAAGTCTTGAGCAAAAATACCTGCGGCTCCGGCAGCTATACGAGAGTTATGAACTTCCAGCAACGCTTTGACCATCCCCCGCACAGCAGCCATATCTCCGCCTAATTTAGGCTGATAATAACGATGACTGATATTACCTGCCATTGGAGTAACAACTTCGAGGGGTTTTTGTGGATCAGCAAAGCGCTCTAGGCCGCGTTCACGTAATGTATTGAAGGTGACAATTCTGGCTCCGTGTTCTGCCGCGTGCCGCAGGCTATGCAGCATACGTGGGTGATTTGTTCCGGGATTCTGTCCAAAGACAAAAATGGCATCTGCATGATCAAAATCATTCAGACGAATTGTTCCTTTACCCACTCCCAGACTTTTCAGCAGCCCGTAACCGCTGGCTTCATGACACATATTTGAGCAATCAGGAAAGTTATTAGTCCCCAGTACCCGGCCAAATAGCTGATACAACCATGAGGCTTCATTACTGGCCCGACCGGAAGTATACAGTTCCAGCTGGTTCGGGTTTTCCATCCCATTAATGTGTCTGGCGATCAAAGAAAAAGCCTGCTCCCAGCTAATAGGCTCATAGTGATCTGTCTCATGGTTATAGCGCACCGGTTCAATAACGCGCCCTTGATATTCCAGAAAGTAATCACTTTGTTCGTAGAGTTTGCTAACACTATGTGTGGCAAAAAACTCCCGGTCTACATAACGCCGGGTGGCTTCCCAGGTAACTGCTTTCGCGCCATTTTCACAAAAGCTGAAAAGGCTTTTGTTATCATCACCCCATGCACATCCCGGGCAATCAAAGCCTCTGGGTTTGTTCATGCGCATCAGATTAACCATGTTCTTTAATACTTGTTTACTATCAAAGACAAAACGTGTTGTTGCCTCCAATGACCCCCAACCTCCCGCTGCGGCGTGATAGGGTTTTATTTTTGATTTGAATTTCATAACAATCTCTATTTTTAACCTGGTGGTCAAAGAATTGGCCACGGATTGGCAGATGAATCAGGAACGCCGAACAGATTTATTGTGATACTTATTCCGTTCTTATACAACGAGAAAACCGAATTATCTTCCTGTTGATACTGTGACCTACAACGTGACGAATATCACATTGTCAGATAGCATATTTGATCTGGTTAAAATAAATACAATGATAAGACGTTAGCAAAGTAAAGTATTGTTCATTTTTTCTTCAATTGTGAGCGCTTTTTATACTTTCTCAAAGAGACAACTTGAAAGACAAAAGATATCTACTGCAAAATAACGAACAAGCCGAACATTTGGGAAAGATAATAGCGTGGTGTCATATGTACTATCGTGATGAGTTTGGTTTTTTGCTTTTAAATAAAAAAGATAAATTAGACTATTACAGCCAGCAAAATACTTTTATTAAAAATAAAACCACTGCTTTGACTGTTTATAATGAAATGACAAAGAGAACGCCATTATGGATACGTTTGTCTTTTGCAATAAGAGATAAAATATCTAGTCTCGCAGGTGTTGAAAAAATCAATGGGTTCTCTGGCGGGCATTTAGAAAAAAACGTACAGGAAGGAAGCTCTATTGATTTTTTTAAGATTATCCGTATCAGTGATAATGAATTATGCCTGCTATCAGAAGATATACACTTAACCGTTTTAGTCTCCCTGAATGTTTTATCAAGTGATAATCAGGGAAAAGGCGATAAAGTCACTGTCACAGCATCCGTTATTACCCATAATTTTTTTGGGAAAATGTATATGATCCCGGTCTCTCTTGCACACAGTATTATTGTAAACAGCATGCTCAGGAAGATGACACTTCCCTGACAGGCTGAATTTAATCGGTTATCACATATTCTCCACCACAAAGTAAACAAACGTGCCGACATAATTACCAATAACATAACCAACTGTACCAATGACCATAATCGGCCCGACCAGAGAATTCCAGCCACGGCTGATTGCCATTGCTGCCGCTGTGGTTGGCCCGCCAATATTGGCATTACAGGCAAGAATATTTTCTTCCAGACTAAATTTAAATACTTTCCCTGCTGAGAAAGTAATCAACAAGTTAATCATGGCAATAATAAAAACAAAGACAAACAGCAATGGCGCATTGCTGATTATAGCGTGGACAGATGCCGGTATGCCGATAACAACAAAAAACATATAAATAGCGTAAGTGCCTAATTCCTGCGTACCATTAAGATTGCTGAAGGTTTTTTTGAATATCGATACCAGAATAAATGTCACTGTA
Source organism: Xenorhabdus sp. PB30.3 (assembly GCF_963895965.1). Lineage (NCBI taxonomy): Bacteria > Pseudomonadati > Pseudomonadota > Gammaproteobacteria > Enterobacterales > Morganellaceae > Xenorhabdus > Xenorhabdus sp. PB30.3. The sequence continues at coordinate 10,199 of NZ_CAWQMW010000174.1, forward strand.
GTAAGAAGCAGGTATTTATCTGATATTAAACTGAAAATAAGTTCCTGATAGATGCTGGCAGGCTGCCCGAACAGCGCCTTTAACCATGATGAAAGATGGAATGACAGCGCGACAATAAAAATTGACCATGCCAGTGCCAAGGCGATATCTTTCAGAGCAATATTTTTCGGTTTCCAGTAAGCAGCAGCTAAAGTCCGCGATTTATCCAGTTCTGGATTATTGTCAATCGCATCAGAATAAGGGCTTCCCCAGAATTTCCTTGCCACTGACCAGCCAGATATAACCATCAGGATAATAAAATAAGCAGCCATCATCATATGGTCAGCAACAATAGCGGATGCCGTCATACTTTCAGATGGTGCTAATTTGGCTGCCATTGCGGCAAAGTTAACCCCACCCCCCGTATAAGATGCAGACATCATCCCACTGATTTTATCCAGCTCAGGGATATAACCCCTGAGTAAATGAAACGCGATCACTGTGCCAATCATCGTCGCGACAGAGGAAATCAAAAATAATATCAATAACCGCCAGCTGCCGGTAATCAGATTATGTAAATTGGTTTTAAATAACAGCAACGGAATTGCTAAAGGGACGATATATTCCCAGACAACATCATAAGCGGGTGCTTCAGTCGGAATAATATGTAAGTTAGAAGCAAAAATAGCGATGACCAGAGCAATAACAGCGCCCGGTATTTTAGTGGCCCATTTATATTTCTGCTCCAGCATAATTGCAGCTGCTACCGCAATCATAATAAAAGCCCACAGCATTAATGAATTATCAGCGTCAATTAAGGTATTTTTCATTATATAATTTAACCTCTTATTCTGTTCAGGCCGATAATATTCTATATTGTGCTGCCTGATTCTCTGATGCCTTCCACTGCACCATAAACAGCCTGATCATTTTTATAGAATGCCCATAAAGCATTACCATAATCGTAATGCCACCACTCAGTCGGCAGGTTAGTAAAGCCAGCCTGAAGCATAACGTGATGCAGTATCCGACGGTATAATACTGCCGGCATGTTTGTATCCGATGCTTGTTCTAAGGCTGCGGTGTAAGACAGATCATCCACTTCATCAAATTCTGTGCCCATAAACAATGCCTCACCGGAGGCAATATCAAACAGCGTCACATCCACTGAACCCCCTGTCAGATGAGGACTAACCGGATTTTGCTCAGTCGGGGCGGGTGCCACAAACTGCTCCAGCAATTCTTTTTGTTCTTCAATGGATAAGTAGCTGTACTGCTGCGCAATGGTAGCCCGTGTTTTCTCCTGCAATGCAAGCTGAGTTTCTCGTGAACGCCACCCATCCAAAACTAAAAGCCCTAAATGAGCAGGCAATAATTGGGAGGCCTGTATTAATTTTTCAGCCACACTTTTTCTTACTGCACAATATTCAACAGCGCCATTGACACCAGTAAGAAAATAAACCGGTTTCAGTTTTATTTTATCTGTTTCATAAATAACTTCTAAAGGCTCATGACATTCATTAATAGATATTTTATTAATGGTTTCCCAGTCAAAAAGCTTTTTTGTACCAATTTTCCGCTCAGTAAAAGAATGCAGCATATTAACCTTCATATTCTTTTATGTTTTCACTTAGTTATATTTTAATAATCTTTATTAATTATTTAAATAAAAGAGACTTTAATCATTAATTTTATTTATTTTAAAATAACAAGATATTTACAGACTAGCAACAAAGTCAAAAGCTATCAAATTTTAATTTTCTTTCTGTTGAACAGGTTAAATACCATTTAAAATTGTGTCGGTTACACAAGATGCAATGCCAAATCTTATATGACAAAATATGTGTAGACATCCCCTAATATCCGGAGGAAGAATACCAGACGGTATTCACAACACAACATGACTCAAGAGCATCCACAAGACCATCAGCTGCAAGTAGAAGCCATTAAATGTGGCACAGTTATCGACCATATTCCGGCTCAGGTCGGTTTTAAATTATTGTCTCTCTTCAAACTCACAGAAACTGATCAGCGTATTACTATTGGCCTGAATTTGCCTTCCAATCACTTAGGGAAGAAAGATCTGATCAAACTCGAAAATACCTTCCTGACAGCCCAGCAGGCAAACCAGCTCGCTATGTATGCCCCACATGCAACCGTCAATAACATTGAAAATTATGTTGTCGTGAAGAAAATGCCAATCAACCTGCCAGAACAGATTGACAGTATCCTTGTCTGCCCTAATGGTAACTGTATCAGCCATAATGAGCCTGTAGAAAGCAGCTTCCATGTCATGGAAACGGCAAATGATGTTATCGTTCGCTGCAAGTACTGTGAGAAAGAGTTTGATCGTCAGGCTGTTATCAACAACGATTAAGATCCCGCAGTTGATGCCGGGCCGAGTGACACTATAATAAAGCCTTCTCAACATATACCCTATGGATTTCGAGTTGTATCGCGGCGGCAAAGGAGAAAATCCCCTGAGCATAGATAACTATGCGACTGGGATGCGCGAGTGCAGCCAACAAAGAGGCAACTTGAAAGACGACGGGTATCTTTAATTCTGACGTTAAACAGGAGTTCCTAATGTCACGTTCCATTCATACCGAAAATGCACCAGCCGCAATCGGCCCTTATGTTCAGGGTGTTGATCTGGGCAGCATGGTTATTACTTCCGGCCAAATCCCTGTTGATCCAAAAACAGGGGCTGTTTCTGAAGATATTACTGCACAAACTCGCCAGTCACTGGAAAACGTCAAAGCTATCATTGAGCAGTCTGGCCTGAAAGTTGCCAATATTGTGAAAACGACTGTGTTTGTTAAAGACCTGAATGACTTCACTGTTGTGAATGCCGCTTATGAAGCGTTCTTCACTGAACATAACGCGCCATTCCCTGCTCGTTCATGTGTTGAAGTTGCTCGTCTGCCAAAAGATGTAAAAATCGAAATCGAAGCGATTGCAGTACGTAGCTAATTCATAGCGTTATCAACCCTGATAGGCTCAATATTGGGGTTGGTTGCTCTTTTTTGTCTATATCTCTTTGTGGAACAACTTTCCCTTTCTTTGTCTCAGATCAATTTATTGAGCGGTATATTCGCTTCAAAATTCCACATATTGTGCTTAAATATAAAATAATCACTACATATAGTGCTTATGCACAAAGTTATCCACACAAAGTTAAAAACTAGCCATTATGCAACTGTCGTTGTGATAGGCACTGCAATAGTCGTTACGATTTATCTGGTGGATAACATACTGAGGAACCCTATTGTGAAAACGGTTGTGATGCAGCGTAATGACCATCTGGTTAACATCGAGGAAAATACTCTCCACGGATGGCATGATCGTCTGGATCAGGAAATACGCGGACTGATCGAGCAAAGTGATTTTCCTTTACTCAATGAAAATGCGAATAAAGATGCCAGAGTGATCCCTACTCAGCGTGATTTGCTGGCGGGGATCGTTGCCCGACAGTATGCCAAACAGCATATGCTGCCGAGTGATGTCGTTCTGGCACATGAGAAAGGCGAAATTCACTACCATGATCTGGATTATGCGCCATTTTTCCCGATGTTTAACTGCATGTTAGTCGATTTAGAAGGGATGCTGACCCACGGCTTTAAGATGGGAAATGCTGAAATTGAGCCGCCAAAGTCGATCTCCACAGCGACTGCCGTCACAGCCCAAATTATTGCTCAGGTCGCCAGTCATATTTATGGCGGTACAACCATTGACCGCATTGATGAAGTGCTTGCGCCCTTTGTTAAAGCCAGCTATCACAAGCACCTGATTATTGCTGAAGAGTGGCAAATCGCAGATAAGAAAGCTTACGCAGAATCCCGCACGGAAAAGGAATGTTACGACGCGTTCCAGTCTCTGGAATATGAAGTGAATACGCTGCATACCGCCAATGGGCAAACGCCGTTTGTAACATTCGGGTTTGGGCTGGGAACATCAGAAGAATCCCGTTTAATTCAGACGGCTATTTTACGTAATCGCCTCGCTGGTCTGGGTAAAAACCGCAAAACGGCAGTATTCCCGAAACTGGTTTTTGCCATTCGTGATGGGCTGAATCACCGGTTTGGCGATCCCAACTATGACATTAAATTATTGGCGCTGGAATGTGCCAGCAAGCGTATGTATCCCGATATTCTTAATTACGATCAGGTGATTAAAGTCACCGGATCATTCAAAACTCCGATGGGTTGCCGAAGTTTTCTGGGCGTTTATGAAAAGAATGGGCAGAAAATTCATGCCGGGCGCAATAACCTGGGAGTTATCAGCCTGAATCTTCCCCGTATTGCCATTGAAGCAAAAGGTAATGAAATGCGTTTCTGGCAGTTATTAGATCAACGCTTGCTGGTTGCCAGAAAAGCACTAATGACGCGCATTGAGCGACTGGAAAGTACCAAAGCACGGGTTGCCCCTATTCTTTATATGGAAGGAGCCTGTGGCGTAAGACTAAAAGAAGATGACAATGTTGCCGAAATCTTCAAACATGGGCGGGCTTCTATTTCGTTAGGGTATATCGGTATCCATGAAACGATTAATGCGTTATATGGTAACCATACTCATCTATTTGATAATGAACAGCGCCGGCAAAAAGCACTCGCTATCGTTAAACATCTGCGTAAAGCTACCGATGAATGGAAACAGCAAACCGGCTATGGCTTCAGCTTATACAGTACGCCGAGCGAGAGTTTATGTGACCGTTTTTGTCGTCTTGATGTCGCTGAGTTCGGCGTAATCAGCGGAGTTACAGATAAAGGCTATTACACAAACAGCTTCCATTTGGATGTAGAGAAGAAGGTCAATCCTTACGATAAACTGGATTTTGAAGCACCATACCCTCCGTTGGCGAATGGCGGTTTTATCTGCTACGGCGAATATCCCAACCTACAACATAATTTAAAGGCACTGGAAGATGTATGGGATTACAGTTATTCCCGTGTTCCTTATTATGGAACCAATACCCCGATTGATGAATGCTATCAATGCGGTTTTACCGGAGAGTTTTCCTGTGCCAGTAAAGGCTTTACCTGCCCTGCTTGTGGTAATCATGATTCAGCCGAGGTTTCCGTGATAAGACGGGTTTGCGGATATCTTGGCAGTCCTGATGCCCGCCCATTTAATACGGGTAAACAGGAAGAGGTAAAACGCCGCATTAAACATCTCAATCATGGGCATATTGGCTAATATCATGAATTATCATCAATATTATCCAGTCGATGTGGTCAACGGCCCCGGAACCCGCTGCACTCTGTTTGTCGCGGGTTGCTCCCATCGGTGTCGTGGCTGCTATAACCAGACGACCTGGCGGACTGATTCTGGTCATCCTTTCACTCTGGCAGTTGAAAATCAGCTCATTGCTGATCTGAATGATTATCGTATCAGGCGACAAGGGCTATCATTATCCGGTGGCGATCCGCTTCATCCCGATAACACAGCAGCAATTCTCAGGCTGGTCAAACGAGTCAAAAAAGAGTGTCCGGATAAAGATATCTGGCTATGGACAGGCTATGTTCTCGACGAATTAAGTGAACTTCAGCAGGAGATTGTCAGCCATATTAATGTGTTAGTTGACGGGAAATTTGAACAGGAACAACAGGATCCGATGCTGATCTGGCGGGGCAGCCGTAATCAGGTGATTCACTATCTGCGCTGATATTAACGCTGCCAGTACAATTTTTTGCCAAAACCAAGCGAATTATCCACCATTTTGATCTCATTCAGGTTCAATTGCCAGATAGGTGTTTTTGCCGTTATCGCAACAGGAAACTGGTGGCAATAAGCGGCTCTGGCAACAGTTTCATCTTTACCTGTCAGCGCAACAACCTCACCACGAAACTGAATACCTTTGATCTGGGAAATATTGTGCGTTTGCTCTGCAATCGTTCCCGCCACGATGGCATTTTCCTGCATTATTTTACCGTGACGCGTGTCAGCTTCAGTCATAAACCAAAGAACCATTTTTTCAGCGTCAAAGAGATAGAAACAACTGGCACACCAGAGATCCTGAGATGAAGAAGTACAAAGTGTGAAGACATGTTGATTAGCAAGATACTGACATATTATTAATTTTTTTTTATCCGATTCCATCTGTTTATATACCGTTATATTTCTGCCTTTTAATCAGAACACGCTGGATAGCTTCCAGTTACGTGTTCTGATATTTATCTAATAAATAAGTATAGTCTGGGATAACTATAAGTTATTTATAGATTTCAGCAACACCATACAATTTATTTTTGCCGGTTGCAGAAATAATACGGAAAGATTGGGCTCCAGCTTTATCAGCTTTTTTGGATAATGCCTCAGTCAGACTATCCAGCGTTTCCGCTCCTGCTACAGAAACCACACCAATCTTCTCTCCATCAGCACTTTTAACTTCGGTTGCTGCAAATGAACCAAATGAAATAGCACTTAATGACAACACGGCAGCAATAAATTTCACGTTTTTCATCTTTAAATCCTCTGACTACTTGTAAATATAGGAGTTACCCTTTGTGATGCGGATCAATTTATACGCTTATCAGAAAAATGATAATTAGCAATTACTGCTATTCTTATTCAATAATTTTGAATTGAAAAAATGCTAACCTACGGTGAATAGACATATAATTTAATATAATCCATAAGTTATAATTGTAGAAATGTAGTCATTAGGATGATAGCCAATAAATGCATTAATCTTTATTGTTATTAATACATTGGAAATAACTTAAGAAAAGTAATGAATATTAAAGAATCTGATTGGTATCTTTACCTGATAAAAATGCGGAATGGTTCATTATATACTGGAATTACGACAGATGTTTCTCGCCGTCTGGCTCAGCATACAGCCGGAAAAGGAGCAAAAGCGCTGAAAGGAAAAGGGCCATTAACGTTGGTCTATCATAGCGCAGTGCCGGACAGGAGTACGGCTTTGAGACTGGAATATCGGGTAAAACAACTGAGTAAGCAGCAAAAAGAAAGGCTGGTGACTGCCCAGCCTGTCTGTATAGTTACCTACCTATCATAGGTTCTGTTAACTGAGTTTTGTTAACTTACGTGTTGCCATAAGAATACCGGTAACATGTCATACGTCAGCAAAATGACGGGAATACGTGACCAGACCATGGCAATCATCCAGCGAGACATCTGCTAGTGTGTAAACCTGAAAATATCGTTCACAACCAGGCCACTGGCAATGTAGTTGATACTCTTCAGCAAGCCTGAAACCAAATCTCTGATAATATTCAGGCTCACCAAGTACAACAACTGCCCCATAGCCGAATTCATTCAGGCTGTCCAAGCCTTCATATACCAGCTTCTCGCCAATCCCCTGACGACGATACGATTCGGCCACCGCCAATGGTGCTAACCCAACCCAGTTATGATCCTGTCCATTGACATCAACCGGTGTAAAACCAACATAGCCAATCACGTGGCCTTCATCGTCAGTCGCAACAACACCCAGTGTCAACAAGCCATCTTCTCTTAGCTTGTGGACTAACTCAGCTTCTGCCGATGTCTCAAAGGATTCCCGCAACAAGCGATCAATCCCCATAGCATCAACCGGAATTTCGACCCTGATTAACATGACGATAACGCGCGATCGTGCTGATCAGCGCCCTCTTTCTGTTCCATTTTGATAAATTCAGCTAACTATAATAAATCAAAATGGAGAGTGGATTTAACCTAATACAAGCCAGTTCCTTTTTCATAAAAAGGAATTTGTTATTCTGCCAAAATACTGAGATATTTCCTGATGCTATCTCAAAAATCCATCATAAAAATTGGTATTGAGATGCAGTAAATCAGCATCTGAAACCTTTACACGGAACCTGTCCCAAATCAATATATTTTCACTATCTCTCTAACGATAATTCGAGATTATTATTATTTTCTTCCCAGGTGTTTCATAAATCCTCTCAGCTCCCGTAATTCACCATTACGTAGCATCCCAACCAAGATCCCCAGGATCATATAGATAACCCCTAGGAGTAGGATCATCGCGATATCCCCCAGCATACTTTGCAAAGGCATATTCATTTGGTTCATCCCTGCGATAATTTTGGTTGCCCATGTGGATGGTAAAGCGGATGAGATTACCCTTACCCAATCTGGCATTGCCTGTATGGGCCAGGTTGTGCCGGAAATATAAAATACTGGTGTAGTAATAAATGCCAGTGTCAGATAAATCATTTCCACGCTGCGTAAGCACTCTGTAACCAGTTTTCCCAGCCCCAGTACCGCCAGCAGGAATGGAAAAGTCATTAATAGTAATTGATAAATTGGTGCATCCTGCCTGTATCCCAGAATCCACGGCCATAGCACAAAAAAGATGACAGATAAAAACAACCAGATAGGCAACAGTGCGGACAGCGCTCCCAGATAGACAGGTAGCGGGGGCTTGCCTTTGGGGGTTCCACGTATAGCGATGCTGACACGCACACTGGCTATCAGTAGGGAGTGCTGCAAAAGCATGACTAATAATCCGGGGAAAACAATGGCGGCATAACTCACCCCCGGATTGAATAATCCGATTGTTTCTCCTTTGATTGGCTGTAGCAGAACCTTCACCTGTTCTGTACTGAACCCTGACTTCAAAAGTAATTTTGTATTGTATTCTGATAGTAACTTTTGGTAAGCCAGTATCAAATCCTGTTGAATCTCTCCGTTAGCCAGACGGTTAGTCGCATCACCATAAACCGGAACTGTTACGTTTTTCCCGCCTAAAAGACGCTTCTCGAAATCTGTCGGGATAATGATAATGGCAAATATTTCCCGATGCAGCATGTCAGCACGAGCATCCGCGAGACTGGCATAATTTTTGGTTTCTACTTTTGCTGTCGCATCAACATGACGGATCAGCGCACGGCTCATATGGCTATTATCCTGATCAATAACTGCGACGGGCAGATCCCATAATGTGGGTTTAACGTAAACCAGACTCATGACGCACAGAGAAACAATTAGCATCAGCCACATGGGTTTTTCCAACATTGACAACAATACCGTGCGGAAAGTCTGCCAGTACATTTTCCAGTTATTCATTTTCCGGCTTCCCCTGCATTATAGGCTCTCCCCAGACTGACTAAGCCGTTTCCACAGACGATTGCGAACCAGCAAGGCACAAACCAAAGGGTAAATTGCCAGTAACATGCAAACGTAAACGATGATTTTTAATGACACTTCCCGTAAAAAAATATCGAACATCGCATTTAAAGCATGGGTTAACGGTTCCAGATTTGAAATAAGCCTTGCTGGCCATACCATCGATAATTCAGGCATAACCATACCGGAAAACGACATTGCGATACTCACCAGCATCCCAATCAGGGTATAAGCCGTTATTGCACTGTTTGTAAAAGTAAACAGCAACAGGCCAATACTTTGAGCTGCAATCACATAGAAAAACCCGACCACAGGCATATAGAGCGGGTTGCCTGCGACTTTGGCATCAGAAAATGCCACCAGCGCCATGATTTCTACCATCAACAACAGGGTAAAAGTGACTGTATGCGGGGCCAGTTTCCCTATTAAAGCCGGTACAAAAGATTTTTCGCTCAGGAGGTGTTTACCTCTCGCCATGGTATAAATCGTACCGGTTACAACAAAAAGCTGTAATAAATGGATGGTTGCAGCGAATTGCTGATAGTAAATATAGCTGCCACTGGCATTGAACAGACTGTCATAAGACATGGTCGCTCTGGCAAGCGGAGGGAGTTGACGGCCAATTTCAGATGCGATGACACTGCGATATTTGGCATTCGTTTCTGCCATCAACCCGCTGAAATCCACAGACGCATAACGACCCGCACCATAAAACAGCGCATTGTAATACATCCTCACCGTTGGCTGTTTCCCACTCAGCGCATCTTTTTCAAGATCAAAGGGAAGATAGAGCAGAGCATAATCCTCTGCGCTACCCAGACGCTCTAATGACTCAGCCAGACCACCATTATAAGTTTTGATATCTGCATGGGGCGCTGCATTCAGATTACGGATCAGCGATCGTGATAAGGAACTGTGATCATTATCCACTGCTGAAACAGGCAGGTTTAACAGCGTCCCTTCCGAAAAGGTGGCACTGATTAAGATAAACAGCAATAACGGAAACAGCCAACTCAGCCAGTGAAAAACCGGGCTACGGGATGCAACCTTCAGTTCCTTATTAAAGGCCTGCTTAAAGATATTCCATTCATGAGCATGCCACCTAAAACTATTCCATCCGAAGCTGCTCCATTTAACACCAAACCATCCACCTTTTCTGTTCATCAGCCTGCCACCTTAGCGACCCCAGAGCCATAACGCACTCATACCGGGGCGCAGACCATCAACCGGTTGTGATGGGTATAAACGTACTTCAAATGTTCTCAGATCGAAGTCCCCTGTCGCACGGGTTGCACGTTTTGTCGCGTAATCTCCCATTGGCGCGATATAACGCACTTCTGCCTCAACCTCTTTGTTATCCAGCGCCGGTATACGCAGTTTAACTTTGTCACCTTTGCGTACTTTCGCCAGAATATCTTCACGCAGGTTATAGACGAAGTAGGTTTCGGGAATACGTACGAGGGTTGCCAGTGGACTACCGGCATTAAAAAGCTGACCGACTTCCGCCGGAAGTGGCCCGATTTCACCAGCAACAGGTGCTGTTACCTGTAAATCATTACTCTGGATTATTAATTCCCGTAATTTTTCTTCCGCTTCATTCAGTGCAGCCTGATACTGTTGCCTCAGTTCAATGCGATCGCCATTTTTTCCCGCTTCCAGCTCTGCTTTTGCTGCCAACATTTTCTGATAGGCGATATCGCGGGCATTTCGGGCATTATCCAGTTCACTGGCGGATGAATAGCCTTTGACTGAAATATTGCTCAGCCGCACAAATTCACGCTTTGCATTGTTATAGCCAAATTCTGCCTGCAAAAATGCAGCTTCCAGACTACGGATATTCTCTTCCCGTGTACCACTGATGGATAAATCGAGTTTTGCTTTGGCCTGATCACGGGCTGCCTGAGCGGCGGCAACTTTTGCAGCCAATTCAGGGCCATCAAGACTAATCAGCAATTGCCCTGCTTTAACATCGTCACCTCTCCTAACGTGAAGCGCGGCTACACGTCCGGATGCTTTGGATGTAATGATGACTTCAGGAGCGTCTACCTCTCCCTGTAACAATAAATCCTGATGATGTGAACGAAAAAGTACAGCCATTGCAGTCAGAAAAATAATCAGCAATATTGTGAAAAGTGTTCTTTTCTTCATTATGTTTTGTAAGCTCCAAACATACTACCCGAACAAAACTCGTCGGAGATTTACGGCATTAAGTTTGCTGCACCCATTCAACGACACTGTCTTAATCTGTCGTTTTAACCCCTAATCTCTATGATTCGTTTCTTATCGAATGACGATTAGTTGCCTAGTGTGACACTATTTTCACAAATCCTTTTTAGAAATTCGTGCGCTTCATCATTGACAAAAGTTAAATACTTTGCTCAATCATTTATAACATTATATACCTAATCAATTTTTAGGGGCGGCATGGAAGAGAATTAATCAATTTTCAGAGTCGAATTTCCTTACTTAATACTTTTTATAATTAAAATTAACTTATCAATTAATATTTTATTATAAATAAAAGAATCGCCCTTATTTTTCTTTGCATCTAAATACATTTCGATAATAAATCAAAGTAGCAATACTTAATAAAATGAAAATGAAAACAAAAACC
>NZ_CAWQMW010000175.1:0-21204 GCF_963895965.1 Xenorhabdus sp. PB30.3
TGAACAAAATAGAATACTTATGGCACACGTTACATGAAACAGTCACACGTAACCATTGTTGTCGGTATATGTGGCAACTGCTCAGTAATGTGAAAAAATTCTTGAAAAAATCTGCAAATAGACTCTTTCAGAGAAAGTAAATCGAGTGTCCCACTATTATGAAAAGTTATTTAGAGAGAAGATACTGGCAACATACCCGATGTTTGAAGCCTTAAATAAAATTGATTCAGATAAGTTTGAGAATTTATATAAAGAATTAGAGTCTATGCCCCAAGTATGGCATAAGCCAGAAGCAAACAAGCCAGAAACAAATGAAGCCATATTAAAATTTGTAGCCTCCATTAACGTATGGTTTAATAGTAATATATCGACCCTTTTAAACTCCTCCTCTGATGAAGCCGTAAAATCGTATGGTAGGCATTTAATTCGATCCCTCAACATCTTATTAAAAAATGATCCTACTGGTATCCAGTGCTTTAATGTTCTATATCCCGGTGTAATCGGTGAACTGGATGTATTTAAAATCAAAGATGATATTAAAGGAATAGCTTACGAAAGGAACTATTTAAATAATATTGCAGATTCTATAGCTCGCCATGATAAAGTTGATAGATTACCTGCTGATCAAATTGAAGAAGCATTATCCATTATCAATAATAAATTAGTCGAAAAATATGGTGATTATTATTATATTGAAGACCCAAAAGAGTTATCTAATCAGCCAGTTTTAGCATGTGGAAAAATACTAGATTTATATGAAAATATTATGGAATTAGCCCCCCATCTCTCCGCTGAGATTCTTCGTTATATGAATGAACCAGAATAATAACCTTCCTTTTAAAAAGCCCCGTATAATTAACGGGGCAATTATTCTAATTAAATTAATTCTTCTGCCTCTACTCCTTCGCTCAGGTCGTCGAACTCGTCAATGCTGGCAACACCACCCAGAGAAGCCGAGATACCTTTGCCGTTACCGCCAGGTCAGGTGATAAGTGTTTCCAGTTTAGCCCACCTTTTCGGGTACTCTTTTTTGAGTACCTTTTCCGCTTGTGGTGGGGTTATCAGCTTCTTGGTGTACATCTGGTCTTGCTTGAGATTGAACGATTTCAGCATCGCTTCCCCCTCAGACTCCATGCCCCAAGAACGGTTACCTAACTTACCCTCGACCAGTTTAAATCCGAGGCTGAAACTTCTTTTCATTATGTCACCTGTTGAATTATCGAAATGAGAATATCACCTCTATAACGGTGACCAAAATCATTGAACCACATCACTCAGCGTATCGAAAGAACCAACCTCACCCTGCGTACTCGCATCAAACGACTAAATCGGAAAACGATTGGCTACTCCAAACCCGAAGAAATGCACAACAAAGTGATAGGCACGTTCATTGAACGTGAATACTATCTTTCATAAGTCATCTAACTATTGGAGTCACGACCTCATTTTCTACTGTGGGAGGCGCCAATCCTGCTCAAGCGAAGATCGGCGCGCTCAATGCTGATTTTTAGAAGCTCATTTTAGCCCCAATACCCACTTCACGTGGTTCTAAAATATTTCCAGAAAGCCCGGCTGTACGGTCACGATACTTATTTGTCGGCGCACGTCTGTCAAAAATGTTATTTCCGTAAACAAAGAGTTCCATGTTTTTAGTCGGATTATATGAGAAACGAAGATTGGAGACTGAATAAGAGCTGACTCGTAATTCAGGATCGTTTTGGTCATCAGAGAAATAATGATCCACGTAACGAAGAGATCCGCTCAGACGAAATTGTTCAGTAATATTCCAGTCAGCTCCGATATTAAACATATAACCGGGTGCTTTAGAGAAGTGTTTTCCTTCAAACGAGTTGCCTCGATAATCAGCGAATTTTTTAATTTCAGTATGAAGTAATCCAAGCCCGCCGTTTAAGCTTAAATTGTCCAGTACCCGATAATCTGCGCTGAGTTCAACCCCATAGCTTACCGCTTTATCGGCGTTAACAAGAATCGAACCGTTAGATTTGTCTTCCCTGTAATCATCTACAGCACTCTGGAACCCCTTATAATCTGTATAGAAAATATTGCTGGTTACCAGTAATCGGTTATTGATGGCTTTACCACGGGCAAACAACTCATAATTCCAGGCCTTTTCCGGGGCAAAGGTATAATAAGAATGCCCGGAGAAATTCACACCTGTACCACCCGGAGCATAACCTTTACTGACTAAAGTACCGACAGTGACATCGTCAGTAATATCGTAAGCAAGGGAAACTTTCGGCAGGACAGCATGGAACCCTTTACTATATTCATGATAAACACCGGGTACATAGCTGTTGATCCCTTCATGCTTAACCTGATCATATTGATAACGCAAACCGCCAGTCAGAGCCCATTTTCCCGCAAAACGTCTGGTCGCCTCTGAGAAAAGGCCAATGCTCGTGTTAGTCAAATCGGCATCAGCCTTGCCCAAGACATTATTAAGCACATTTCTGGCCTTATCACGCGAGTAATAAAGCCCTGTCACTCCACTCCAAGTTGAATATTCATCACCGAAGTTCAAATGTGTTTCGTTAGTGATATTGTTCGAATCACGGTTTGCGATACCTGGCAACATCTTAGTGAAAGTGTAACGGTATTTCGATGCAGAATATTGGAGCTGGTTGGAGAGCACGATATCGTTGTCAAAATCATACTGAAGATCGAAGATACCGACATCACTGCTAGTTTTAGATCTGTTTATACCTAAAGTCATACTCTTCAAATTACGGTAAGGTAATGAAGCAGACTCGGCATCAGAGTTTTTTGCTGCTGTATGGAAGTAGGTTAGTTTAGCCAGCCAAGGGCTATCCAGTGGTTGCCAAAGTGCTTTAAACCTGGCATCCAGATTTTCAGAACCTTTCCTCATATCAGAATCATAGAATCGAGGGTTGGTATATTCCATAAACGTATTTCTATCGCTGTAATCCACAGCGAGGCGTACCGCGAGATCTTCTGTTAATGGCCCATTAACAGTAAAGGACGCTCGTTTCTTTTGGTGACTTCCATACAAAACCTGACCATCGAATTCGGGAGTAAAGGTGGGATCGTTTGTCTTGATAATAATTGCCCCGGCAATACTGTTTGCTCCCTGTGTTGTGGTTTGTGGGCCCCGGAAGACTTCTATTGAGTTCACATCCCAAATAGGCCCTCTTCCCAAACTGAATTCCGCCGCACTCATATAACGACCATCAACACTGGTGGTTGCTCGCGGTATCGGTTTGGAAAGAAAAGTATTTCCCCCGACAAGAGGCCCGTTCGTCTCAATACCGCGAATACTCGGTGCCTCTGTATTACTGGTATAAAGCACATTCGGTGTACCCTGCAACATACCACCGATGGTTGTCGCTTCGGGCTTATTTCGTATCTCCTGTCTGGAGATAACGGTAACTGAACTTGCCGTTCTTTGTAGTGATCTTGCCGTTTTTTCACCGGTTACAGTGATGATATCGGCTTCATCGTTCCTCGTTTCATTTTTCTTTGCTTGATCAGACGCAATCGCTTGCCCTCCCAGGGAGGATAAAGAAAGCAAAATTGCGCTGTTAAGTAACATTTTTTTGCGTGAAAAAATCTGATTTCCTGCCTTGATAGCTAGGGGAGTTACTGTCTTTTTCGGGATGATTATCATTATCATTATCATTATCATTACTGTTCACAGGCAGGTAATATTATGTTAACCTTCTAATTTGTCAATTACATATTTGTTAGTATTTCTTCAAATACGGGCCGTTACAACACATATTCTGCGGGTAACATCTGGCTTTCCTATGCCGTATTTAATGGCTGTTAGCCCGTATTAATACACTTAAAAAAAACAACTAATTAGTTTGATAAAGCGGGATTTTTTATGTTGAATATTGATTCAGGAAAGTTATCGCACGTAGCCGTATCCCGTTATGAAGAACATATCTGGTTACTCCAGCAACAGAATCCTGACCGCGTACTTAAACAGCTCTCAGCCTGGCAGCTTCATGATGATGTTAATGTTTCAATGATGGTGCAGGCTGTCCAATCTGTTGTTGAAGCAATACCGGATTTGAACGTACGTTATGAGTTAAATGATGACGGTGAATTGTATAAAACCCGGGCATCGAGCTGGCAGTCATGCCTTGAGTTTTTCTATGCCGGTTCACATTCAGACATGCTCCAGAAAATACTAACTGTGCAAGCATCTGTCTGGCTTCCTGAACAGAATCCCCCCTTCAATATATTGATAATACAAAGAAGTGATAAAGTTGTTTTAGCTCTGATCTTGCACGAGATACTGGCGCAAACTTGCCATGAAAACGAAATTATCGAAATGCTGATCCGCGCTTATGCTGGTCACTTAGTAAAACTTCCTCCTCTAAAACGCGTTTCTTTATTACCTTACGATGGAAAGGCAACTTCTGCTGTTTCCTGGTTATGTTGCCGCAACCATGAGAATGCCACCATTCACTCCTCTTTGGGTGAAGAAACTTACCTGAATAAAAACAGGCTCGCACTGCGTTGGAAAACCGGGCTTAAAATTAATGAACTGGAAAAATTCCTTCCTCGTGACAGATTACCTCACTGTGTACCGGCTCTTATTTCAGCCCGATTTGCCCGGTTCATTGCTCTGCTCGGAGGCCAGAAAAAGCTAGCACTGTGTCTGTTGCAGCCGGACGGGTTCCGTCGCCTTATTATCGAATCTGACATGGCGGAAACACAGATTATCAGCTCCATCATGGATAAACTTCAGGCTCAACCAGACGAAAATAATTTTCTCTCCGGTGCTCCCGTAACAGTAAGTGATGAACCGGAGGTATATGTTCGGTTGTTATCTCGCCCGAACGATCTGGTTGAACAACAGAGCTTACTGAGTCAGTCAATTCTGTTACCCACCTATGAAATGCGGCCCGATTTTGAGCTGGCAATGGAGTATGAAAGTACAGAGGAAATTAGTCTTATATTAACAACCGGCCAGTCGGTTTCCAGCCATACCGGCGAGTTCTTAATGAGCCGTTTTGTGTCTTTTCTTAAAGGTACTGAAGATGCCATTATGCGCTTAGCCGCGAAATCTGAATCTGACTCAGATATACCTTCTACGCATGATGCCACCAGCAAAGAGATCTCCGTTGGTACTGACGAAATAGCAACAATAATCCTGTCAGAATTCCGTGAAGCTTTAGCGATTACAGATATGACACTGGAGGATGATTTTTTTGATTGTGGCGGGCATTCCCTGCTGGCAACACGTATTATCGGTAAATTGCTTGGTACACACGGTCTGGAAGTACACTTTGGTGATTTCTTCAGCCATCCTTCAGCTACTGCTTTGGCATCCCGTGCGATCAGAAAAAATCAGAATAAAGGTGCCATCTCTTCGGCACAGAACGATCATTTAACGGCCCCATTGGCACTTGCTCAAACCTCGCTCTGGGATGCCTATAAGGCCTATGAGTTTGGCACTATCTTTAATCTACCATTCGCTCTGGATTTTCTTGATGAGGTTGATGAAACAATCCTTGAACAGGTTTTTTCTGATCTTATAGAACGCCATTCCAGTTTGCGTACCCTGTTCTATGTTCAAAATGGCGAGGTTTATCAGCAGATTGTCGCGATGTCGGACATGAGTGATTATAAATGGTTCTGGTTCAGTCACGAAAATCAGGGTGTACACCTTGATGATGAAGCGGCTTATAGGTTCGATCTTTCCCGTGAATTGCCAGTCAGAATAAGACTACTCCGCAATGCGGAAACCGGACGTCAGATATTATCGCTTCTGGTCCACCATATGGTTATTGATGAATGGTCGCTGAATGTTCTGATGGATGAACTCTCCCAGGCTTATTTATCACGTTCTTCCGGTGTGGCCCCTATCTGGAAAAAACCCGTATTATCATTCCATCAATTTGCCCTGCAACAGCAGGCAAACGGCTTTAATCAAAAACACCTCGATTACTGGACGAACATGTTGCGTGATGCAACTCGCGGATTAGAACTCACCTTATCTGACAACCAGAAAACTGTTGCGACGCATGAAAGTTCATCGAAAGCCGGCTGGATCGAGTACAAACCTAAACCTGAAGTCACTCATCATCTTTATTCCTTTGCCCGACAAAATAACGCATCCCTGTTCAGTGTCGTCTACGCGGCAATTGCGCTTTCTCTGCATAAGCTCGGTAATCTGAAGGATATCGTAATCGGTACTTCTGCATCAGGTCGAACCGAACATGATACTTATGAAACAGTCGGCTATTTTACCACCATGGTTGCACACCGGTTGCAATTCTATCCGGAGAAACCCGTCGGTACATTGATTGAAGACACCAGAGATACAATCAATAATTCAATGCCGTATGCAGATGTGCCGCTCGCTCTTATTCAGCAATCGTTGGGGATGACACCTGAGGAGGGGCTAATCTTCGACGTTTATATTCAGATCCATGCCAATAATGCACTGAACGGTGTACTTAAGACCCCGCTTGGTAACGATATACGCTATCGACAAATCGATCCCGATAAAAAGGAATCCATGTTCGGTCTTCAATTCGAAATTATGGAAGATGTCATTGATGGCGAAAGAATCATGCGGTTGGTCATTACTTACCGTGAAGAGCGTTACCCTGAAGAACTTATCCAACGCCTCTGTGAAACAATAGAGAAAATTTTCTCATTCTTCACCACACCTGGGGCCTTAAGCCTTCCCCTTGCTCAAGTGACTGTGTGATATCCATAACAACCATGATTAACGTGAGTCTGTCGGTGTTAACTGACGGACTCATATAACCCTGATCCGTTCTGAAAGAGAAAACATTATGCGATCTGCTATTACTGTAATATTAATGTGTCTGATGGGAACATCGGCCTTTGCCGCATCACGGCAGGTTACGGATACCTTAGGGCGGGATGTCGTTATTCCTGAGGAACCACAGCGTATTGTGGTTATGAGTGAGCCAGCTATCGGCCTGCCCTTAATGGAGCTGGGTGTTGAACCTGTAGGCAGTTACGGGCGCACGGAAGATGGTATCTACCAGCTTGGAACAGATTTCGTCGATACTGTACTGGGTGAAGGGCGTGCAAAACCAAAAGGCATCGGTGCTGGGCGGGAGATTGATCTGGAAAAACTCTACGCGCTGAAGCCCGACCTGATTATCGGAACAGAATTTGATATCGACAAAGTAAAACAACTTTCAACGATCGCCCCTGTCTATCTGCAAAATTTCCTTTCTGGGAAATCCCACAATTTTCATATTGAAGAAAATCTGGCCAAACTGACCGGACGTGAGCAGAGCTTTCAAAAACGACGGGATATGTATTTGCAACGCGTTGCCGCAACGCGCGCCCTCTTGCCGGAAAATCCGGCTAAACAGACTTATCTGCCGATCCTTGTCACAGATCAGATCAATGTCGTTGGCGAAGCAACCGGTTTCACTCAGGCATTGGAAGATCTTGGTTTCACCCGGCTGAACCTCTCGAAACAAAGCGGCCTTTCTGCCAATTCATCCCAACTGCTTCTACAGTTGAGTGCGGACAAATTAGGCGAGCTTAACCCGGACGTTCTGGTCGTGCTCAACAGCTGGGGCAGCAAGGCACACGATGAGAAAGCCATTCGCTCCGCGCTTGATCGGGTTGTCCCCGGATGGGCTCACTATATGAAACCCGCCCGCGAAAAACGGATAGTTTTCCTTAACGCAGGTGAAGTTTTTACCCCCACGTTTGCCAGTGCGGAACATACGCTTAAAGCCGTGGCAGAATGGGCTAAGTCGAAGCAATAAAATGATCCTGCTCGCCAGAGGCTGCTCGCATTCAACCTATTTTTATATTTGTACCTATTAACAGCATTTTTCAACTACGTGAATAAACTATGAGAGAATTAACGTCAATGCAGGCAGCTTACTGGGTCGGGCGTCATGTTCAGGCCGATCTGGGAGGCGTTGCCGCGCATCTTTATGCTGAGTTCGACGGCGATGACATTGAAGTGAGTCGATTTAAACAGGCTCTGGAACGCGTTTGTTCTCTACATCCTATGCTAAGACTCTGTGTCGATGCTGAGGGACTTCAGTCTGTGACTTCATCCGGTGAGCCATTATTGCCGGAGATCGACGATTTTCGTGGATTAACAGAACAGGAAGTGGAGAAGTTACTTCTCGTTAAACGCACTAAGTGGACTCATCAGAAACTTGACCTTTCTTCCGGTCAGGCATCGCGGTTCTCGCTCAGTCTGCTAAATGACGGAAAATTTCGCCTGCATATTGATACGGATATGATAGCTATCGATCCTTCAAGTTTCAGAGTACTAATGGAGGATCTGGCGATATTTTATGATAATCCAGACCAGCCAGCTCCGGTAATAACATCGTATTTCGAATGGTGCGATCAGGTACGCACCGATCCCCACCTGAAAGCAGCCCGTGAAAAGGATAGGATCTGGTGGCGTTCACGTATTCAACATATTCCACCAGCCCCTGCTCTGCCTATTAACAAAACTCAGCCCGATCAGGTTCACAGCCATCGTCTGGCGGCATGGCTTCAGCCAGAGGAACGTCAGGCGCTGAAACGGCTTGCCCGAATACACAAAATAACCATGTCTAGCCTGATGCTGGGGCTTTTCTCCATTATTCTTGGAAGACATACCGGAGATAAGCAGTTTCGCCTCAATGTGCCGATGTTCTGGCGCTCTCCCCATGTGAATGATGTAGAAAGAATTGTCGGCGATTTCTCTAATGTGCTTATCCTCGGCGTTGATATCAATGGAGCTGAAAGCCCTGCTGACCTTAGTCAACAGCTTGGCGAGCAACTGACCGATTTGCTCGCTCACTCAGCTTATCCGGGTGTGAATCTGATGCGTGACCTTTCTCGGCATCATGGTGCAACGCAATTAACCCCTGTCGTCTTCACCGCAGCTTTGGATATGCCGGGGGAAGAACTTCTCTCAGATCGCGTCAGGCAGACATTCGGTTCTATGAACTGGGTTATTTCACAAGGCCCGCAAGTTGCCCTTGATGCACAAGTGGCATCTGCCGATGGCGGTATTCTCATCAATTGGGACATTCGTCTGGATATGCTGCCAGAAGCATGGATAACCTCAGTGTTTGACAGTTTTGTCAATTTCGTCCGTGAAATCGCCACACACCCACAACGATTCGATGAATCAATACATTCTTCACCCAATAACGTCGCAGCCCTATCATCAATAATCAGGCGCAAACCTGCTGACTCTACCGCGCAAATTGATCTGAAAAACAATATTGGCCTGAAAAACAATATGGAAAAGATGGATAACACGGAAAAACCATTAACCGCCCTTCAACTGGCGTATCTGCTTGGGCGACGGACAGAATTGCCGCTGGGTGGCGTCGCGATGCAAGAATTTCGTGAATATCGCGGAAGCATGGAGTTGGCGCGTTTGCGAAATAATCTGGAGGACATGGTTCAGCGTCATGACAGTTTGCGCACCCGAATTGATGCCAAGCGACTTGTCCAATATGTTAGTACAGAAGCCGATATCAATTTACACCAAGTCGACCTGAGTGCTATGTCACGGGAAGAGGCTTTCCGTTATGTAGAAAACCACCGTGAAGAATATGCCCATGCACTTTGCGATTTGGATCGTTCCCCATGGGACATAACATTATTTCGTTTACCAGAATGCCGTTTACCAAAGAATCCGTCAGAAAAGGATGATCTCATCGCGTTTGTTCGTTTCGACGCGCTGATCCTTGATGGGCGTTCGATAGCTGCTCTGATGGTAGAACTTTTCGCGGGCAAAGTTTCACTTGTGGCGGATACTGATGCCTTCTTGAATGAGAGTGATATCTCTGAAAAGCGCAAAACAGATGAAGCATATTGGAAAACAAAACTTGATGCCGTCAGCGGTGCCCCACGACTTCCGTGGATAAAACCATTGGTGCAAATAGGCACATCCCGCTATGCACGACAAAGCTTGATTGTAGCCAGAGAAGATTATTCCGCAGTATCAAAAGCCGGTACTAAACAAACGCTTTTTAAGAATTCCACTATTATGGCTCTGGTGCTTGAGGTTCTGTCCCATTGGAGCGAAGAGAAGAATCTATCTATCGGTATTCCCGTAGCACCGCAGCTCTCTGGTGTTTTGTGTAATCGTTCAAGTTTTATTGTGGTCAACTGGAATGCTGAGCAAGGCAACCTTTCTGAACGGGCCAGCACCCTACAGAACGATGTGATGGAAGGGATTGAACACCTTGCATTTTCAGGTATAGACATTACCCGAATGCTGGTTGAAAAAAATGGGGCTGGCCCTGTTTTACCTGTCGTTATTACCAACGGACTTTCATGGCCGGTATCAGGTCAGGATAGTGGTATGCAGTTGTATCGCGGGCTGACTCAGACACCACAAGTCGCGATGGATATCCGTTTTTCAACCAATACGGATAAAGAGCTTGTTTTTGACATCGATTATGCAACTTCCGCAATCGAACCCACTTTCGTTCAGGACATTTTACGGGCTCTAAGCAAGGCGATACAAACCATCGTAGCGTCAGGCGTATTCACCCTTTCAGCGCAGAATATTATCGATACAGACCACTATCGATTAAACAGTGTCGAAGCTGATTTTCACTGCGGGCAATATCTCAACCGGATAGCCGCCAATATCTTCGACAACAAAAACACCAAAACGGCACTCATCTGTGGCGACAGACATATCAGCTACGCTGATCTGGGGCATGATGTACGTCGAATTATGGGCGCTTTCAGGGAGAAAGGGCTTTCCGAGGGTAGCGTTGTCGCCCTTTGTCTGCACCGTGGGCCTGAGCACACAGCAGTCACTCTAGCCTGTGCATTAACAGGGGTGATCTGGGTTCCGATAGACGCAGACTCCCCCTCCGAGCGACTGCATTATCTCCTTGAAAACTGTCATCCGGATCTTGTCGTAACGACAAAAAGAGAAGGAATTGAACATCCGGCTGAAATGCCTGAAACACTTTTGTCTGCCGAGCCTTTAGCAGAACTCCCACTTCCGCTTGACGCTCTCTCATCAAGTGAGGCGCCCGCCTATTATCTCTACACATCAGGAACAACCGGAAGGCCAAAGTGCGTTGTTTTATCCAATAAATCAACATCGAATGTTATTACCAGTACCCTAAAAGAGTGGTCTGTAACACATCAAGATGTCTTCATTTCTGTAACGCCTTTGCATCATGATATGTCGGTCTTCGACGTTTTTGGCTGCCTGACCGCCGGTGCAACGCTGGTTCTTCCCGCTGTCGGTGAAGAAAAGGATGCCCTGTGCTGGAACCAGTTAGTTGCCAGACACAAGGTCACATTATGGTGCTCTGTGCCTGCCATTTTAGAAATGCTCCTCGCGTGCCGTCAGGATGATGAATTGAAAAGCCTGCGGCTGATTGCGCAGGGTGGCGATTACATCAAACCTGCTGTGATTGGTAGCTTGCGTACACTTCTACCGTCAGTGCGGCTGATTTCGTTAGGAGGACCAACCGAAACGACCATATGGAGTATATGGCACGAAATTGGGCAGAATGATATCAGCCAGATCCCTTATGGAAAGCCCTTGCCTGCTAACAGCTACTTTCTGTTGAACGAGTGTGGTAACCACTGTCCGGTCGGTGTGACTGGCCTTATTCATACGGCTGGTGTCAATGTCGCACTGGGTTATCTGGAAAACGGGAAGCTCACCCAGACCAATTTTGTCACCATCAGGGATACAAATGGAGAAGACATCCGAGCCTTCCGCACCGGCGACCACGGGCACTATCGTCACGATGGCGTCATTGTTTTTGATAGCCGCGTCAACGGTTACGTCAAGGTGCGCGGGGTGCGTATTTCCTTGCCGGACATTGAAAATGAACTGGTTCGTCATCCGTCAGTTAAGCACATTCTTGTGGTGGATTATGGTGATGAAATGCATGGTGAAACCTCCATCGGTGTACTTTATGTACCACTAAAAGAAGATGCCCTGTCAGGAGCAGAATTACGCAAATATGCCAGCCAATGTCTGCCTCCATCACATGTCCCGACACGGATATTACAGGTCACTGAATTACCGCTCTCGCCAAATGGCAAACCTGATCGCCCTAAAGCACGCAGCCTATTGATGGAATCTGTGCATGAAGCATCGCCTATTCGACACAATTCTTCCCCTGAGCAACAAACAGAGATAGAAGAGACGGGAATGAAAAAGAAAGTGCTGGAAATCTATCTGGACGTACTCGGCCAATCACGAGATAGCCATTTTGATGGTTCCAGCGACTTCATCAGCATGGGATTACGCCCCCAGCATCTGAAGACAATTTCGGCACGAATCTCCGAGGAATTTGCTATCGGGGTTTCGTTACCACAATTGCTGCGTTGCCGTAATGCCGCAGAGGTTGAACAGCAACTGAACGCATCTCTGCGCTTTTGAAAATAGTTCGGATTATTAACATGAATAATATTGACCTTATCGGTATTGGTATCGGCCCCTTCAATCTGGGATTGGCGGCCCTGCTTTCGTCACACTCTAACCTGACCAGCCTTTTCCTCGAACGCAAGGCTGAGTTTCGCTGGCATGAAGGTCTTCTGCTACCGGGTACAACGTTACAGGTTCCATTTCTGGCCGATCTGGTCACGATGGCTGACCCTACACATCCTCTGAGTTTCCTGAATTATCTTCATAAGCACGACCGTATTTACAAATTCTATTACTATGAAAAATTTCAGATCCCACGTCAGGAATATGACCATTATTGCCGCTGGGTGACACAACAGCTTCCCTCCTGCCAGTTTGGTGAAAATGTCATTGATGTGGCGTATGAACCAACATCTGAACGTTTTATTATTGAAAGTAAGACTCACTCGCGTTCAACGCATCAGTACTATAGTCGTAACCTTGCTATTGGTATCGGAACAGCTCCGTTCCTGCCTGAATGGGCTAAAATCCAAACTAAAGCGCCTATCTTTCATTCAGCAGACTTCATCAACAAACGAGCTCAACTCTCAACATGCCGACGTATAACAGTGATTGGCTCAGGGCAAAGTGCTGCCGAATGCGTGCTGGCACTCTATGGTGCGTTGACTCCTGAAATGATAGAGGACGGTGCTTCAGTCCAGTGGATCACCCGCTCTGCCGGTTTTCACCCGATGGAATCATCGAAACTCGGTCAGGAATGTTTTACGCCTGCTTACATGAACCATTTCCACAGCATAAGCAGAGAAAAACGCCGCAAGATCGCATCGGGTCAAGGGGGGCTTTATAAAGGTATCAGCGTCTCAACTATCGCAGATATCTTCGATATTTTGTATGAACGTTCCATCGGCGGTCGTGATCCGGGTCTTTCGCTTGTTTCAAACTGCGAGGTTGAGCAAGTGGAAAATAGCGAAAACTCCGGGATATTGCGGATCGTTTTTCGCCATCAGCAACTCGATGAAGTCAGTTCCATTGAAACTGACGCCATTGTTGCTGCTACAGGTTATAAACACACCAGCCCCAAATGGCTAGAAGGACTCAAACAAACGGTACTTGCCACCGATGATTACGGCGATTTGATTGTGAAAGAGGACTTTAGCGCTCAACGCCTTGATAAAGGAAAAGGCCTTATTTTCGTGCAAAATGCTGAGATCTTCCAACATGGCATTGGTTCTCCCGATCTGGGACTTGGCGCATATCGTAATAGTATTATTGCCAACCAGCTTCTTGGCCGAGCGCATTATCGCTTACCTCAAAACTCGTCATTCCAAAGCTTTGGTCTGCAAGAGCATCACAATATCGGAGATAAAAATGACATTATCCCTTGCCGATAAGGGCAGACTAGATGCATTTTGGTATCACTGTGTTAAAAACCAGCATTTCAATATCGGTTATCCTGAGTCCTCAGACTTTGATTACTCTTATTTACAGAGATTCATGCAGTTCTCTATCAACAATTGCGGGGACTGGGGGGCGGAATGCAACTATCTTTTAAACTCCTTTGAGTTCGAAAAAGAAGTCATGGAGTATTTTACTGAACTGTTCAGAATTCCATTTGAAGACAGTTGGGGTTATGTGACCAACGGGGGAACGGAAGGTAATATGTTCG
The DNA here is from genome assembly GCF_963895965.1 of Xenorhabdus sp. PB30.3. NCBI lineage: Bacteria > Pseudomonadati > Pseudomonadota > Gammaproteobacteria > Enterobacterales > Morganellaceae > Xenorhabdus > Xenorhabdus sp. PB30.3. The sequence continues at coordinate 14,034 of NZ_CAWQMW010000175.1, forward strand.
GCTGCTATCTGGGACGAGAATTATTCCCGGATGGCACACTCTATTATTCAAAAGATACTCATTATTCGGTGGCAAAAATCGTCAAATTATTGCGGATCAAATCTTGTTTAGTGGAGTCTCTACCCACTGGTGAGATAGATGATAATGACCTGCTACAGAAAATCATCGCTCATAAAGAACCCCATCCCATCATCTTTGCTAACATTGGCACGACATTGCGCGGTGCGGTGGATAACATAAAAATCATTCAACAGCGTATGCAGCAAGCAGGTATCGCCCGCGAGAATTACTATCTGCATGCTGACGCCGCCTTAAGTGGGATGATCTTGCCATTTGTAGATAACCCGCAACCCTTCACCTTTGCCGATGGTATCGACTCAATCAGTGTGTCCGGGCACAAAATGATAGGCTCACCCATTCCTTGCGGAATTGTTGTTGCGAAACGGAAAAATGTCGAACGTATTTCCGTTGATATTGATTACATTTCGGCTCAGGACAAGACTATCTCCGGTTCACGTAATGGCCAGACGCCACTGATGATGTGGGCCGCTATTCGCAGCCACTCGTTCGCCGATTGGCGTCATCGCGTCAAACACTGTCTGGAAATGGCACAATATGCCGTCAAGCGTTTCCGGTCTGCCGGAATAGATGCCTGGTGTCATGACAACTCTATTACGGTGGTATTTCCATGCCCGTCGGTCGCTGTCTGGAAAAAGCATTGTCTGGCAACATCGGGAAACACGGCACACTTAATAACCACAGCACATCATCACGACAGTAGTAAAATCGATATCTTAATCAATGACGTTATTGCTGATTTCCGCCAGATAGTTAACGTGCGGGATGTTGTATGTGAGCAGTAAAAAATAACAGTGAGGCTGATTATTTTCAGGCTATGCGGCATTAAAGACGCAGAGAATGGATCATCCATAAGATAAAACCGTAACCTGACAGCTCGTCAGATAAACGATAACAGCCACCATTTTTCTGCTGTGTTATGGATAGGGTGATTTTGGTATTCTGCCTGAACCCTAACCATGTCACTGCAATTTTTTTTATATATAAGATAACTGAAGGAGCTTTTGGTGCTTACAGCAAAAAATCTCACCGCAACTTACGGTAAAAAAACCGTATTGCATGATTTGTCAGTAGACTTTGCTCAAGGGCGCATTACCGCACTCGTCGGGTCTAATGGCTGCGGTAAGTCAACACTTCTGAAGTCCATCATGGGCTTCATTCCACTGAAAAGCGGGGAAATTTTACTGGAAGGTAAGCCGATTGCAGGGATAGGCCGCAAAGCGCTGGCCCGAAAGATCTCTTATCTGCCGCAGGAATGCCACTGCCCGGACTACATGACACTGGGAGAGTTGATCGAACTGGCTGCTTGTGGACGCCATTCTCTTTTCGGCGGGGCATCTGCTCGGGATCGCAAACTGTTTCATGATGTATTAGACATCGTCGGTCTGGCTGATCAGGCCAGCTCTCAGGTCAGCGACCTTTCAGGAGGGCAACGCCAGCGGGCTTGGGTGGCGATGGTGCTTGCACAGGACACTGACATCATTCTTATGGACGAGCCAGTCAATCACTTAGATATCAAATATCAGTACACCGTACTAAAACTGATCCGCGATCTCTCACTCCAGCACGGAAAAACCATCGTTGTGGTGTTACATGATTTAAATCTGACTACCACTTTTGCCGATGATGTTGTGATGCTTAATACTGGCAAAGTCGTTGCCGCGGGAGCTGTCAATAAAACAATAACGGTAGATAATATCCAGCGTGTATTCGATATTCCGGCTGATATTTTCAGTTATAACGGCAGCCTTATCTGTCAGCCTTATCCGGGCATAAACCAACCTGAAAATTGGTCCGGAGTATAACGATGAAACCCCGTCTATTCTTTATATTCGCACCTTTTTTATTACTGCTGATCTTCTTTTTTAGTCTTTCTTTCGGTGTAAATATTGCTTCATTTTCGCAAATTTACTCAGCCTTAACCCAGTCTGAACCACAAAACTATGAACAAGCCGTTATTTTATACCAGCGACTGCCACGGGCGCTGATCTCTGTTTATGTCGGCGCGGTGATGGCATGCAGCGGTCTTGTTTTCCAGGGATTGATCCGCAACCCGCTGGCTTCTTCATCAACATTAGGCATCAATGCCGGTGCAACCCTGTTTGTCGTAGCTGGTGCAATCGTTTTTTCGCTCGACCTGACATTACAAGGCATAGCAGCCCTTTTAGGTGGGCTATTTGGTTTTTTATCATCTCTTTTGATATCTCGTCTGTCGGGCGTTAACACCGTTTCTCGCGACTTACTGCTGATACTGGCTGGCACATTAATAGCGATGCTTTATCTTGGGGTAAGTAATGCTGTTCTTCTTGCTTATCCTGAAACGCGAACTGAATATTTGAGCTGGCTCGCTGGGGCTATCAATCATGTTTATATCACAAGACTGTACCATTTCTGGTGGTTCGGGCTGCTGGCCTTAATCGTGCTTTTATTACTGGCACGTCCGCTGACGCTCATTCTGCTCGGTTACGAAAAGGCGCATTCGATTGGCGTGAATGCAACGCTTGTTTCGCGCATTGCGTTAGTTGCCGCCATAGTTGCATCCAGTTCTGCTGTTGCCATATGCGGGCCGATCGGTTTCGTAGGGCTGGTTGTACCCCATATTGTCAAGCCTTTGGTTGGACAGAATTTTATTTTGTCGCTGCCAGCCTGTGCTCTGGCAGGAGCAAGTGTCTGCCTGATCGCTAATCTTTGTGCGCAGACACTCTTCCAGCCTTATGTCATTCATACCGGTATTCTGATGGATTTTTTGGGCGGGCTGTTTTTTATCTGGATCATCAGAAAGCGCTATCTTTCAACAACATCAGCGAGATTGTTATGAAGTTCGGTAAGGCAATAGACGGAAAAAGAGTATTACGTTTCGCGAATGGATTACAAATGCGTACCCTCGATATAAAAGTCGGGTTATGTCTATTTACCATTACGATCATACTCGTCATTATTTCTTTAAGCGTGGGAGTTACGGACGTTGGTGTCTATGAATTCTTGCATATGCTTTTCGGTAATTCGCTGGAACACCACCAGTTTTATGCACTCTGGGTTGTACGGATCCCGCATATTTTATTGGGGCTGATGGTTGGTTGGTGCGCAGCTCTTGCCGGTGCTATTCTGCAACCGATTGCTCGCAATCCATTGGCCGACCCCAGTCTTTTTGGCATAAGTCAGGGCTCTATGACAATGATCATTATCTTGCTGGCGTTTGTTCCCACCGCCCCTAACATACTGATCGTCCTTGCTGCACTGGCTGGTGGGCTGGCTGTTGCATTGTTTTTGACTTTACTCGTCGGCAATAACCGCGCAAGCGGCCTGGCAATTTTATTAATGGGGATTGCTGTCTCGTCCGTTCTCGGTTCAGTCAGCTCTTTTCTTATTCTCTATCTTCCAACAGAATTATCCCTGCACCTTGCCGGCTGGATGGAAGGATCATTGTTTCAGGCCAGCTGGTCAGTTATCGCATCATTCATGCCATTATTTTTATTGAGTATTATCGGCATTTTGCTCATCGGCCCCGCGTTAAATCGCTATGAACTTGGAAACGAACTTGCTTTGTCCCTTGGAGAACCTATCAAATATTCCCGCCCGATGCTGATGGGATTCTCTGTCTTGCTAAGCGCTGCATCTGTCACCGCAGTAGGACCATTGAGCTTTCTAGGAATACTGGCACCACATCTGGCCAGCTTTATTTCATCGGCTACCGGTCGCGCCCGTTTATTTATTTCCGCTCTGGTGGGCGGCAATCTAGTCATTGCGGCAGATATCATAACTAAAGCTGCACCAGCAGGTATCTTTATCCCTATCGGATTGAGCTTCACACTTATTGGTGTGCCCCTGTTCATCCTGACAATGCGGCTTCGCGCACTACGTAAACACTAAATATTTGCCGTATCTGTTGTGAAGTGGTGTCCATCATTCACCCAAGTTCCGTTTAAACCGCCACTGAAAAATCTTCTTCTGAGAAGAAAAATTTCAGTGACGGTTTTTTCTATTCTTTCCCCTATCCGTATTGAAATTTATTTGCTCCTGAAGGTCTTTCATTTCGAGGTGGGGAAAATGAGAAAATGAATTACAGGCGATCATTTATCTATCAGATCAAAATCATCCTGATTGTATCGTAATCCGTGGATGTTTTTGGGGGTGAAAATGGTACCAATAATTTTAATATCATCTTCAGAAATGAGCAGTTCGACAGCACCAATATTATCGCTCAGATGCTCAATTTTTCTTGCTCCTGGGATTGGAACAATATCATTCCTCTGGCTCATGACCCAGGCTAAAGCGAGCTGTGCCAAAGAGCATTGATATTTCCCGGTCATGTCTTGCAGTCTATTGAGGAGCTGTCGGTTTTTTTGTATGACTTCCTGTTGAAAACGGGGGAGATTACGGCGGAAGTCATCATCAGCAAAACCGGACTGGTCAGCAATTTTTCCGGTCAGAAACCCCCTCCCTAACGGACTATAAGGAACAAAACCCACTCCCAATTCTCGACAGGCCGGAAGAATGTTTTCTTCAGGTTCACGCGACCAGAGAGAATATTCATTCTGTACTGCTGTAATGTGATGTACTTTGCTGGCTCTGCGCAGAGTGTCTGCTGAAACTTCCGATAAACCAAGATGGCGGACTTTCCCTTCTCTGACCAAATCAGACATTGTACCCACAACGTCTTCGACAGGTACAGATGGATCAATTCTATGCTGATAAAGCAAATCAATGGTGTCAATGCGCAGACGCTTCAAAGAACCTTCAACCGCTTCCCGAATGTGTTCTGGTCGGCTGTCAACACCAGCCATACGTTCAAGTCCATTACCAGTGGGCAGAATATGGAAACCAAATTTTGTCGCAACCTGGACTTTATCACGGAACCCTCTGATAGCTTTCCCAACCAGTATTTCATTTTCAAAAGGGCCATACACTTCAGCAGTATCAAGGAAAGTTACTCCCATATCCACTGCTGCGTGAATAGTCTTAATTGACTGTGCTTCTTCAGCTCCTCCATAGGCAAAACTCATCCCCATACAACCCAGTCCTAAAGCAGATACGGAAAATTTATCTTTTCCGAGATAACGCCTTTTCATCTTATTTTCCTCATGTGTTAAGCTATGTTAAATTTATATTCCTTCTTTAGGTTCATAACAATTCATATGTAAAAAATGCAATATTAAAGAGGAGTTAACAATGAAATATCTCCCTGATTTGCAGCAAATAAAAATATTAATTCTCATTGCGAAACTGGGAAGTTTCCGAAAAGCAGCAAAAGAATTGAACCTTTCTCCCCCATCTTTGACGTCCGCCATAAATAATCTTGAAGAAAAATTGGGCGTCAGGCTTCTTAACCGTTCAACTCGAAGCCTTTCTTTAACGGCTGTGGGAGAGGAGTTTTTACGCAACATCATTCCGGTATTCGATGACTTCAAACGTGTTATCGACGGCCTTAATTATTATAGGGAGAAGCCAGAAGGTATTGTGAAAATAAACCTGCCGCGGATAGTACTTGATCTCTTCTTTCAAAAGTATTTTTTAGCCTTCAAAAAAGAATATCCAGATATTACGTTGGAGATCTTCACTACTGATAGGAAAATCAATCTTATTGAATCAGGGTTTGATGCAGGTATACGCTATATTCAGGATATACCTAAGGATATGATCGCTATCCCTTTTGGCCCGAAACTAAATCTTGTACCAATTGCCAGCCCAGAGTTTGTAAAAATTAACGGTACTCCTGATTCGGTGAAAGATTTAATAAATTTCCGGTGTATTAACCGATGTTTTCCCACAGGGGAAATTTACCACTGGGAATTTCTTGATGCGCAAGGCAATATCACTGAAATTAATGTCAAAGGAGATCTTGTTATGGACTCTGATGGCGCCATGATTCAGGCAGCCGAATTAGGCCTGGGTATAGCCTTTGTTTATGAACGTCTTGTTAGTGAACAACTCAAGGAAGGAAAACTCATACACCTATTGCCTGATGATAACTATCCTGCCGATAATTTCTGTCTTTATTACCCAAGCCGTAAGCATATTCCTATTCCGCTAAAAGCCTTAATTACATGGATTATGGGTATGAATCAAGGTATGTCATAATTTCAATTATTGAGAAAGACTATTTTCTATTTTGGATCCATCTTAAAAAAGAAATATCTTTGATAAACAAACTCCGTTTTTTCTGAAGGAAAATGAAAAACATGCTCTCACTGCCAAAAAATCAAATGCCGCATTTTATACTTTTTTTCTTCTAAATAGTTTTTCAAAATGATAGGAGTATTCCTTACCCCGCGTGACACGCGGGGTAAGGAATACCGCATGCTGATACTCTCACTATTATGAAAAGGTATATAGTTGTACAGCAATGAATTAATAATAAGAAAATAGAAATAATTATTTCTAAAAACCTCACAAATGAGTTTAATTATTATTAAAAATATAACCTCTTAAACTTTATTTTAGGATAAATTTATATATCCTTAGTTTAATAACCAAGGATATATAAAAGTGAAATTAACAATTCCATACGTCAACAAATCATTTCTTCAATAATAAAACCTTAATCTGTACAATACTTAATTAACAAGTGAGGGTTAGAGATTCCTATTTCATTTTTTAAAATTAAAACTTTCATCATTCTCAGTAAAAATAAAATAATTAACTCCAGTTACCCGGCCCAGACCCGACTCCTGTTACCAGGGAAATGCCTAGACCAGTGAAAGCTCCAAGAGGAAAAAGATCTGCATTTTGGAAAGTAATACCTAAAGCAAAAGAATTTCCGACAAATTTAAAATGTGTAGTATCAGAAAAAAGTTTAGCTAAATTATCTGTCCAAATCCAACCCTCTGAAGCACCCACACCAATAGAAGAAACTCCCCATGATTCACCTCGAAAAACCTCATGATGATCTTCCAGCACGATGTTAAAACTCTGTTTAATGAACTTGCCAACATAAGAAACTGTAGCTTGATAACCCTCAATTCCCAGAGAAGTAATTTCTTTTATTGTTTTATCAATAAGCTCAGCTTCCAATTTACCTTCAGTATATTTTTTAACATCTTCAATCATTTTTAATCTTATTTCATTGTCTTTTATTGCACTCATAATATTACTC
>NZ_CAWQMW010000176.1:0-21156 GCF_963895965.1 Xenorhabdus sp. PB30.3
TATCTATTTTGTAACGTTACCAAGTAAATAATAAAGTTTAAGTTGGTATTTTTATATCTAATGTAATTTTAGTCATTGTGATATATTGTTAGAGTGAGAAATATCTGTATATGTATTTTTAATGACAAATAATCATTGTTTTTATTTAATTAATTGAATGTGATGTTGTGAGTTTGTTTATTTAAAATTGTAATTTATATAGCCATGACGTGATTTTTCTTGAAATTATTTCTTTATGACATTTGTGTTTTGTATTTTTAAATTTAATTTATAAGGAAAAATCCATGAATATAATTAAGTGGTTTTTAACGCCTTTCTTGTTTTTATTGATGATGGTATCATTTTGTTATGCTTCTGCTGACATTAATAAACTATCGTCACAAGAACACGATAATGTAAAAAAATTTTTGAAAGAGACTCATGAAAATACTAAAGGAGAACTCCATGTTATTAATCTTACAGTTCCTGAAAATGAAAAAGCTTATCTTTCTATTTTGAAGTTGAATGGAATTACAAAAGAAAGTCATCCTGAGTTTTTTAGCGATATTGAAGCTATAAAAGCAAGGCAAAAAAGTGCCTATATGAGTGGGAGGGGTATACAGCTTGCAGAACGTGATGGTAAACCTTCACATTATTTAGGTAAGCCTGTAGTTAAGTATGCAAAGCCCGATCGCACGTATGTTACTGGTGAGGTTTCTCATTCAATTCACTATCCAGATGACAGTGTCCCTGTATTTTTTCAAGATATGCTGATGGTTTATACTGTGGCAGAGGATGGCTCTACTAATGAACTGATCGCTTCAGGCTCCAATCGCCTTGAGAATAAAGGAGTGAGATTTAATACAACGGAAGCCCAAAGTCACACTCCAGAACAACCAAATAACGTGGATCAGTCTCCTATACACGCTAATTCGATACTCCAGTTTAATTTAAATGGAATCCCGTATGGACCTTTTCATACATCAAGCAAAAGTGCAGATATTCCAATGAAAATGGAGAATATTGCTCCTGAACCTAAGGATCCAACTTTAAGACAAGATCATAAATCAACGATTATTATCTGCTTAAATAGGGCCGATCCTGAACCAGAGCAGGGTTTTCCTGAAGAATGTGATTATGGTCCAATGACTCCAGGACTACCTAACTCAGATACGAATATTCAACTAGAAGTAATTGGATCAGTAACATTCGAAAAGCCAATTGTAACTAATAATGGAACACCTGATCAGTCAATGATTGATTTTACTTTAATAGGACTAAATACAGGGGGACAGTGTAAGCTACGTGATATTAGTCAGGAAAAATTTTTGCAACATGTTACGATTGAGGATAATGGTAGAACACTTAAATGGGATTTTTCAAAAGATAAAGGATATGCGGATTTTGGCGATATATGCTGGGATAATAATACTAAATATGCATTAACTATTATGGGAACAATAATGACAGCGGATGAAGGTGATCCTGATAATCAAATACCGATTGAATTTACTTTCAGTTCTGCACCTAATGTTGAGCCTTCAGTTAACAAATTAGAATATAATCCTATTGTCATTCAATATGGTTGTATTATGGAAGGTACTGAAATTGATATGGCTGATGGTTCTAAACGTAAAGTTGAAAATCTGCGTCGAGGTGATATTGTATTAAGTAAAGATGGTAAAGTATTGAGAATAAAAAGTCGTGTCGTAGGCTTTGATAATGACTTCATTGACTTACAATATAAGCATGAAAATAATGAACAAATCGTTACATTGACTCCAACACATCCCGTATTATCACAACGTGGTATTATTCGTGCTGAGGATTTAAAAGCGGGAGACTCTGTGTATACACGTAACGGTGAAGTTACACTTGATTCAGTAAACAAAAAGAACATTGAGTCTAAAAATGTTTATAATTTTGTATTAGAAAATAATAATGATAAAGATGAATTGTTACCAAATGATGCATTATTATATGCAGGAGGTATTTTAGTTGGTGACAATATACTGCAAGGGAAATTATCTGTTAAATAATAATGTATGTAAATAAATGTGTGATAATTAAGTGTTAGCTAATTATAAGGAAAGAAGGTTTAATCCTTCTTTCCTTAGTTTAATAACTTAAAGGATTCTCAAATGGCTATTAATATTAATGAGGTTAATTATAATCCTAAGGGTTTTATTTTGGTTTCCTGGGATAGATTCCATTCTTATAATCTTTCTAGCTTTATTCTACAAATAAGTTCCGTAATTCCATATGATACTTTAACTAATATTATTGTTTCTGATTCAAAATCGGTTTCTTGTCAATTCCCATATTTTATACCGACCAATGATAAGTGTACTATTACAATTTTTGCTTATGATAATAATGGATTGATTTCTGGCTCCACTTCGAAATCTATTCCAATTCATATTTGATAAGTTAATTGAAGGATATTTATTCTATCAATTATCACTCTATCAGGATTTGCCTCATGAAAGAAAAAAATATAAATTTTATTTCTCCATTATCCAGTGATGCTCTAGATATACAATCCACACGGACTATTACAGTTAAAGTTAATGATATAAAAAACAATAATTCGGTGAATTGGTTGTTATTTCCTTTTGATTCAAACTCTAAAAATGTCAGATTTGTTAAAGATTCTACTCCTATAAATAGTCAAGGGATATCAACCAATGAGTTAAAGATAGAAGGGCAGGTAGACTCTAATTTATTGATATCGGTTTATACACAAGATGGCACTACAGACCCTGATCACTATAGCGCCATATACACTATAACAAACTCCCAGATTATATGTAACCTAGATGCTATATTTTGTGCTCCGACTGAATATTACGATGCAGAAAGTGAAGAAAGCACAATTGTTATTACAATTTATGCTATTGATGAGAATTATAAACCGTTACGAAACTATCCGTTAAAATTCAGTAGCCAGACAACTCTCCCTAATTTTATATATCCTAACTCCATGATATATAATCATAGACTTGAAGCTTATTTTTTTAATACGGATGATAATGGTCAATTTGTGCTAAAAATAGCAAATACCACCCTTGGTATTATTACCCTCAATATAGGGCCTGTTAATCGTTCTATTATTGAGGAATATAATGTAGTATTCACTAACATTTCCAATGTTAGTGAATTAGAAAATCTATTGGAACCACCTATTTTATCCAGTGTTGATAACGATGGAGTATTGAATCTTGATGATTTAGAAGGAGATTTAGTTGAGATAATAATTCCTGACATGTTGATCTCTGGGTCGGAAATTGCAATATGGATAAATGGAGATATTGCCTACGTAACTAACCTTAAGAGAACAAACGGTAGGTATTCTTATACTCTAGATAAGAGGTTATTTAAAATAAATTATGAATTTAATTCAATTGGTTATATGATTTGTGATGACTATGGAAATGGTAATGATTCAGAGATATTGAAGTTTAAAGTAACGGGGACAATAAATCGTTATGAACCAGCTTATACAGGATCGCTATTGGTGCCTGAATTAGTTATTTCTGGATTTTCAATAAATTACTCGCATATTGTTGGAGGACTAAAAATAAGAGTTCCTAATTATGATGGAATTACGGTAGGTGATGAAGTAACCATTGATGTTTATTTAAATGCATATTTTTTGGATACCAATTCACCGAAAACAGCACATTTAATTGATATGCATACAGTCTGTGAAAGTGATTTAGATAATGGTTTTATAGTATTATTTCAACAATCTGATTTACGAGGATTTGCTATGAGCAGTAATGGTAATAGAGGTACATTTCAGGTTCAATATACAGTGACTGATAAAGGAAACTCCCAAATACTAGCGTTACCTTTGAACACTGTATATGGAACGAAGTAAAATAATGAAGTGACCATTTTATTGGCTAAAGAAATTAAGTTGATATTTATTTAATCGCCATTGATAAACTACTTATGGACAATTAACATTCAGTGGCGTTTTTTTGCATTCTTTAATATGTTTATTGAGGAATATGAATACTATGGTGAACATGTAAACCAGTAAAATAAAAAAAGAGATTGGCTGGTTTCATTAAAAGATAGTTTTATTCTGGAATTACAAACAAAGCACGAGATTGAACCTCAGCCTTAGTCGACATTTGGTGGGTTTGAGCTGTGTCTCAGTGATATAACAATAGATGAAGTGAACACTTTTTATCACACTTTCAGATCTCGTAATATTTCAATAGCATTAACACCTACCAGGCTGGATTTTGGCTATATTTTTGTTGTGCTCGATCCTGATGGGCACGAATTCGTTTGTGCGCAACAGATACAAATGGAATTGAGAGATTGTGAATTTTTATATTTTCAGCAAGTTGGCTTACTAAGCAAAATATATAGTAACTGATTAGGTGAGTATGAAAATGGTTGCATGAATTAGCATGCAACCATCTGAAAAATAATAAAGCAGAAATATTATTTACAAATATTATTTACTGATAAGTCAGTGTAATCGTCGCTGTTGCATTGGCTTTACCCGGTGTTACCCGTGGTTCAGTCTGAATATAACGGGCTTGCATCGGAAGAGAGAAATGTCTTACCTGATCGCTGGGCTGAAGGACAATGGATTCACCTTGCGATAAGAATCGATTGAGAAAAATAATTTGTAAACCTACGCCTCTTGCTGTGACGTTGTCACTATCTTGATCCAATGCCCAGATATTAGAATAACCATTTTTTGCCGGACGTCCATCCAGTCTCATAATAGCTTTTGCATTTGCATCGCAGTCCAGCTCTAAGTTGAAGTTTTTTGTCTGAGTGGCGCTATGCATACCGCGAAATTCACTTGTCCTGACTTTTCCCATATTAACGAGAGTTGTTTTATGAGTAAGGGAACAGCTTGGGGTTGGTGTAACGATTTCAGTCTCAGCTAAATAAAAAGAATGAATCAGATTACCCCCTAATCTGGCTCTGGTCAGGATCCTGCTCTCGATCTTTCCCGTGCCCGTATTTGGTGCAATTTTGATAAGTTGTACCGTTAGGTAACCCCAAGTACGGCCACAGTAATAGGTGTAATGATGAGACCAGCCGTTAGGGGGATAACAGGTTGTCGGGTAATAGGATATTCTGGGAAACCAATCATGCCCATATGGTTCGTTTGGCCAGTTATTGATGCGGATGCCAATTCCGGGCACACCAGAGTCATAAATTGCATCATAATTATAGTGAATAGGATTAAAATCAGGTGGATCCCAGGATGTTGGAGTCAGACTGTTACAATAGGCGATATAGCCTTTATCATATAATTGATCCAAACGGACTTCTTTAATAGTCGTTCCGATAGGATGATCCTTTGGAACAATTATTTTAGAACCAAAAGAAACCTGTGTTGTGCCACGAGGAACACCCTGAAAAGATTGGCATGTGGAATTCCCATAATCGGCCTGATTGGCAAAACTGTTCATTGTGCCGCCGATACCGACGATAAATATACTCGCCAATAATAATTTTAAGCCCTTAACCATAATTCATTTCCATAATATGTAAAAATATCAAACATATGATCAATAGTTGTTATTCACAGGTGGCATCTAACATGTACAGGCCGGATTCTGGTATTGTTTCTGGGAGCTGATAATTAACCCGGCATTCCTGAGTATCTTTATAACCCCATTTCACCCATATCTGACCAGATTCAGGAATACCACTCATATAGGCCTGCCCATCATTACTGACAATAGTGCTGCTGGGTTCATCTGACTCATTTTGTTGAACTAATGTGGCTGTTGCACCAAATGGAACTTCTTTTCCTTTGTGAGAAAGATTCAGCAAAACGCGATAACCAATGCGAGTCTGGAAATCGGCCAGTGTCAGAGCACCTTGAGTAGGAACAATAGTTTGTGTGCTGATATCGATATCAACATTGTCTCCCATTGAATAGGTATCCAAAGAGATCCGATTTTTGCGATAGCTACTGGCATAAGGAACAATCGCATAACCTCTTTGGTCAGTTGCAATCCCAGTCTGATTCTGGACTTTAATGCCTTTAGCGCCATTGGCTCGGACTAGCACCAATGTATCCCCCAATGATTGAGAGAAAGTAATACCGTAGGGATGTGCGACGATTCCACCATTGAGGCTGTAATTTAACTGCTTGGATTGTCTGTTATAGTTATAACCAACGCCAACCTGACCATAAGCACCTTTATATTCTGTAGTGAGGTTTCCACCAATACCTGTGTTACGGTTATCGTAATTTTGCTGAATACTGTAAGCCAGATTGTTATCTTCCAGCGCTGTTCCACTTAAGCTGACCTGATGAGATGTTTCTCCTTTTTTATTATTAGTCAGGTTATAGCTGGCCCAGCTATTTTTTAGCCAGCGATCAAGAGGGATTTGTAGGCTGAGCGAGATAATCTGATCTTTATGATTCGTTCCCGGCAAACTATTATAGGAGTAATTCAGTGTGTAATTGACAGAATTGTAGCTGTTACTGTAACCGGCACTGATATTCCTTTCATAGCCTTTCTGCGACCAATAATCCTGTTGAAAAGCAGATAAATAAACACCGCCTAAATCACCTAAAGACTGGTTGATATGCATTTGCAGTTTACTGCGTTTGTTGGTGTTGTAGCGATTATTGCTGGTAATATCAAATTCATTAACTTCTTTGAAATCATAGAAATCGTGAGTCGAATAACGATAACCGGCTATCGTTAAACTGGTGCCAGTCAGGGTAAGATCTTTTGCATATTGAAACCGATATGATTGCCCGGAAGCACGAATATCTGAGGTTAATTCTGATTTGGCATGCGTCACATCAAAAGAAAAGGAACCCCAATCGTAGAGGCTGTAACCGGTTCCCAAAGCAATGGACTGGTAATTTTTTGAGAAAATTGTTCCACCGTATAGCGTGACATTATTGGAAAGCCCGTAACTGGCTGTACCTTGTACGAAATAAGGTGTTTTACTGTGTTGAGCAGACGAACGGTATTTTCCGAATGCCAAAGAATGGCGCAGACTCTTTTCCCGCAGCATCACAGGTACAGCCGAAAAAGGTTGCACAGAACGATGTTCTTTTCCATCGGCTTCTTTAACGATAACTTCTAAATCGCCACTGGCAGTTGTTGGGTACAGGTCATTGATGATGAAAGGTCCGGGAGGAACATAGGTTTCGTAGATAATGTAACCATTTTGCTTAATCGTCACCTGAGCATTACTTTGTGCAATTCCCCGTATCGTTGGAGCGAAACCTCTCAGACTATCAGGTAGCATATTATCATCTGAAACCAGTTGCATACCGCGAAACTGAAAACCGTCAAAAATAGGTGAGGGGGTATAACTATCACCCAAAGTCAATTGGCTTTTCAGAGAATGAATATCACGTTGTAAATAAGTATTCAGGCTTCGCCATTTATTGTTCTGGCTACTGTAAGTCGCGTAATTTCGTAAACGCCAGGCATCCCAGTTTGCACCACTTCTGAGATTAAGAAAATTATGACTGTTTGAACCTGATTGACCATCCAGCCAATTTGTAGAACCACTATAACTATAATTAACTTGTAAGGAAGTTAACCCCTGCTGCCATAAATGAGGAGGCACATAATCTCTTACTTTGTTATGCAGAGCAGCTTGAGGAATGCTGATATCCAGACGCTGTTTGTTAAAATCGAAAGAAGATGATGCAGAATCAATATATTGGCTAAGGTCTGTGATTTCGGTCTCTGGTGATAAAGCCGCTAAAGCCGGGAATAAATCGACATTGACTCCCATCTCTTTTAGCTGTTTTAGGGTAATTCTGGGCGATAACTTATTATTCACCAGAACAAACTCAACATTACCGGTATCTACTTTTTCCCTGTTGAGATAAGTATCGACCCAATAGCGTCCCGGCGGCTGTTGGTCGTCCTGCATAAAAATTGACAAATCAATATCTTCGGGAAAGCCGGAAAGTGTTTCCAGTGCATTGATATTGAAATAGTCTTCTCCATAAACCTTATCGGAAAATAAAAGCCATATTGTTGCCAATATACATAAGAGTGCTTTTATTGGTTTGAAAAATAACACCAAATTATCAGAAATATTGTATTGAAGACAATGGCGGCTGTTATCCATAATCATTTTCTAGTCCTGATAGATTGTATGAAAGTTATACTCAAAAAATATGCTTTTCTTCTGGTGTTATTCCGCCAAAATCATTAATGGTTTTCCAGGATACATGATTGATATTTTTAATAGGAATATCCCAGCTCTGCTGACTGAAAGGAGGAAGCATACCGGCTGTCTGGATCTCATGGTTTTTTGAAGCATTCCCAATGCCAAGATAAGCAAAAGAAATATAGTATGGTGTAGGGTTCTCGGCTGTCAGTTTGTTGCCTTCAACCTTGAATTTCAGTGCCTTATAGGCAATGGAAGCGTCTTCTGCCAGTTGAGTGGGACGGTAAAATAACTTAAAGCGTGATCTTACAGTGATTTGTAACTGATTTTCTTCAGATTTTACTGTTGCCGGAATAGATTTAACATTTAGCCAGAATAGAGATTCTCTGTCAGTTGGTAAATTATCACCGGTTTTTACAATACGTAATACTGTCTCATTTCCGGCGGTTAATTTAAAAAGTGGGGGAGTAACAATAAAAGGTGTCTTAGTCTCATCATTCTCTCCCTGAATCCAGGATTGAATAAGATAAGAAATATCTGTTTCCGGATTATTGATAGAAATTGAAGCCTCTTTTCTATCACCGTTATAAACAACACGAGTGCCACCGATAACGACACCGGCAAAAGAAGTATTAATGCTGAAAGTGCAGATGATAATAAAAATCAAAATACGAAAGTATTTCAAAATAGATACTCCGATAATATTATTTATTATGGTTATATATTAATTAATGTAATTGAGTTGTTATTACCATTCACTGGTTATAGTGAATGGTAATAGTTCTTAATTAAATATTTTATTATATATTTTTAGTTATAGTCGATAGTAAAGCTAGCTACTGCATTACCGATGCCTGGAGTAACTTTGGATTTAGTTGCAACATATTTTGCAACAAAATCCAACTCAGTTGAGTTACCTTTAAATTCTTTTAATTTTGAAGATGTTGCAATAGGAATTGGAGTGTTATTGTCATCTTCATAAATGCCGATAGCAACACCGTTAGCTGCTCCTTCCACATTACTTAAAGCCAAAAGATTCTTATTTACTTCATTAGTTGGGCCATCGAACTTAACCTTTGCATGGGTAATTGTTTTCGGGCAATCAACTAATTTGATACTAAAACGCGTTGCTGCAGCAGTTCTATTCACATCGCTTAATGCTTGTGTACTGACTGTTCCCATATTTACAGTTTGATTTTGAGAATTGGAGTCAATTTTGCATGCATCAGCAGTTATTACTCCTTTAAATTGGATTTGTCCATCTTCGGCATGTGCTAAAGGCATAAATACAGAAGAAATGAATAAGGATGAAATAATTAACTTGGTTTTCATTTTTAATATATCCCATCCCTGGTGTATGAATACAACAGGGATATAGCTGATTTAATTAACATTAAAGCCGTACAAATATAATACAGCAAATGAGTAGTCTAAGTTGATATCTGAAAGATGGTACAAGAAGATACCAAAATTCTTTATCCGACAGATATTGCAAAGCATATAGTAGCGATCAATTACCAAAGATCAAAATAATAACTCGACAAAGCACAATATTCGAAACATTACTCTGCTAACTTTCCATAAATAGAATTGTAATTCAGAAAATAGAATATTTTTCAATCGTGAATGTATTTTTATTCTGTCTTATAAGATTAACTATTAATTTCAGGGAATTTCAGAAAATAAATATGAAGATAAAAGTGCTTATTTTTGTGGTTTTATATTTTTCCTATATATTTAACTAAATATTATTTATTTGTGACGCAAGTCGCAAAATCAGCATTAATTCCTGATATTTGACATTAGTCAGTCACTTAAGCTATTTTTTTTCAAAAAAGCAAGACTTCAAGCCAACTCAAGTTAACTGGCTGTTAATAATAACTGGTATGACATGATTTGTATGATGAATACTTTAAAAAAGAGCGTAACAACGAAACTGAATAAATACTTATGAATAGATTATTTTACCTCCAACTAATCACAATATTAGTTACAACATACTTTTTAGAAAAATCTAAAACAACACTCATCAATATCGAGTACAAAAAAGCTCAGCAAGATTAATTTTTTGAAAATTAAGTAGAGGGAAAGAAAGAAGAGAAATTTTGAGGGTTACTGGAGGGGGAGAGAAGTTGTTCTCTCCCTATCTTTAACAAAGGATGCAGCTTAGGAAATATACTGTAAGTATTAGTGCATCAGTAACCATGTAGAAGGAATTGTAGTCAATAATAGAACAGCAATTGCAGATTTCTCTAATTTATTTAGTTTATTACTATCATCCATTTGCTTACGTGCATATAGAAAAACAAGTAATCCTGGAGCATATAAGATGACCGAAAGCAGTAAATGCATCAAGCCAGAGGCATAAAGCAGCCATAAACCATACATGCAGGCACCAGTAGCAATAAATAGTAAGATACGGTTACTACGCTCAAAAGCAACTTTTGCTAAAAATGCACCGACTAAAAAGTAAGGTACGAGCACCATTTCTGATGCGATAGAAAGCAAGGTATTGTAATCACTTCCGCTTAACCAGATTAAAACCAGAGCAACCTGAACAGCACCATTTGTGATCCACAATGAAGATGCTGGTGCTTTTTTGTCATTTTGCTTGCTAAATATTTTAGGAAATGAGTTATGTAAAGAAGCAATGAAAGGTACTTCTGCCGCCATGATTGTCCAGCTCAGGTAAGCACCACAGACAGAAACAATTAAACCCGCAACAATAATGAACTGGCCTGCTGAGCCAATTAATCCTACCATCAGGTTTGCCATAGAAGGATTACGTATTGCCGCCAATTCCGGTCTGGTCACCAGACCCAGGGAGAGCAGGGTAACCAGCACATAAACGCCTAATGCTGAAATCACAGCCAGTAGGGTTGCAATTCCAATATCTTTACGCCTTTTAGCTCTACCTGAAACGACAACCGCACCTTCAACACCAATAAAAACCCATAGGGTTATCAGCATGGTATTTTTGACTTGTTCCCAGACAGGAACTCCCATCTCAATGCCAGTAAAATCAAATGTAAATACATCCATTTTAAACGCCATGATGGCCAGAATAATGAATATCCCTAAAGGTAACAGCTTGGCCATTGTTGCTAATTTATTGACGCCAGCCGCTGTTTGTACGCCTCTGAGTACAAGCCCGTGAACAAACCAAAGTAAAACAGATTCGCCGATCAACGCCTGCCAGGTATTCCCATCGCCCAAAATTATGGAATGTTCGGTGTCAGTAAAAAAGCTTAATGCCGCAAAGACAATGACTAAGTAAGAAACATTAGCAATGATTGCGCAAAACCAATATCCCCATGCAGAACAGAACCCGACTAATTCGCCAAAACCTTCTCTGGCATAGGTAAAAATTCCGCCATCCAAATCAGGACGCAAACGAGATAATAAAAGTAAAGAAATGGCTAAAAAGAGAATGCCTATGCCTGTGATCCCCCAACCTATCATTAAAGCAGCGGGGCTTCCTGCGTTTGCCATATTTTGTGGCAAGCTGAATACACCCGCTCCAACCATTGAACTGAAAACTAATGCGGTTAGAGAAGTGAGGCCTAATTTTTTTTCCAAAGATACGTTCCTAAAAGTCAGATAAAATCAACACGATTAGCCAGAACACTTATTCTGAATATCGAACACATATTGGACATTTATTGCATCCATGCGATGGAATGCAGAAATATTCAGTGGTTAAATCTAAAAACAGGAGGATTTTACGGAGTGAAAGGGCTGTATGCAATGGAAAATTATGCAAAAAAACATAAAATTTATGCATAAAAATCTTCATTTCCTAATGAAATAAACAAAAAATAGTTTTCCGCCGTTTGATATTCATCGGATTGTCAGTCATATCGCAGTGGTAAGGAAATGGTACGGTCAACAGAGACAATTTCTAAGGTGGCAGGAATACTATTTCAGAAGGGAGGTTAATGTTCATATTATAAACATTATTAATAAGATAGAGTTTATTTTACTTTTAATAAACAAGCGATAAACATTTTAGGAAATTGTTTAACTAAAAGTCAGGTAATGAATTTTATAGATATTACAAAAAGTAGGTATATAGATGTGATAGCAACAGTGGAGGAAGAATAAAAGAAGTATACATTGTTAATGCATACTTCTTCGGTGAGTTTGTTATTTAAACAGATCTGCGCTAATGGTAACGTTTCCACCATTAGACTGCCACTCACGGGTAACATGGTAATATTTTGCCCCTTTTTCTGCGGCACGCTTAGCGACCTGATAAGATACTTCAGGCGCAGTTGTGTAATAACCGGAGAAAGTAATGGAGTCAAAAGGTACCATTTGGGCGGCAGAGGCTTTATTCAGTTCTTCTATTTTGGTTCCGTTCGGTAGAGTTACAGTGTAACGCCCACCTTTTGATGACTGGGTTTCAAAAAAACGACCAACGATATTACTGGTTGATGTTGATGAAGCGACACCCGGGATTTCTACTTTTTCAGCAGCTTCTCCGCCTTGTTCTAAAGCCTGACGTCCAGCTTCAGAATCAGCCGGGATCACCGCTTTATTAGACTGAACCTGACGTTTTGGCGCATCCTCTTTATAGACATAAGCAGTGACGACCTGATTACCCCCATTGTTTGGTGCAATATCACGGGCAATAAAGAAGGATGCAGCATTTTTCTTTTTAGCTGCTTTGGCGAGAGCTTCTTTCAGGTCGGGATCAGTCGGGAAATAACCACTCACGGTTACTGTATCGAAAGGTTCCAGAATAATAGCTTCAGTTTTAGGTAGTTCTTTAATTCCTCGATAAATACGATATTGAGTCGTCTTATCTACTTTTTCTGCATCCTTATGATATAGATCAGCAACAACGCGTAGATTACCGCTTCCATTAAAATCATCCAGACTTTGAATATAGAAACTGTCAGCGCCTTTTTTATCAGCCTGACGGGAAACAGCATCGGCTGCTTCATAGATCGCATTAAAACGCCCGGTTACTGTAATTCGTTCAAAGGGTTTAATCTCAGCAGCTTTCTCTGGTGTTAATTCTTTCGCTGCATTTGCCGTGGTAATTGTCGTTAAGGAGAAGATCGCTGTTGCGATGATCGTGGTTTTCAGCTTCATAAAAAATCCTTTCGCCTTGCGCATTAAAATATTTATAACGTGCTGAACATTGTTCTTTATCACATAGCTTGCAATTATTGCATGTAATAATGTTAATTGTCGCAAAAATTTATTCTATCTAAATAACTGCTTACCTATTTTTGGTAGATGTCGCTAATAATTTTAATAAAAATAGCGATTTATATAAAAAGCATCATGGCTTACATTAAGGGTTGTTTTGCTTTCTACAAAAACTATTATCAACAACGCTGTATTTTCAATATGATATTATTTCATTTGTTATCACTTAATGCTTTGTTGATAAATCTCATTGATAGGTTTTACTGATAGTAGTAATAACAACAATCGAATCGTTAAATTGGCTTCAGCAGGTAATAATCAGCAATATTTCATTCTTAGAGAAGGAAACATTATGCATATTGGTGTACCAAAAGAACGATACCCCAATGAGGCTCGGGTTGCTGCTACGCCGTCAACTGTAGAGCAATTACTGAAATTGGGATTTAATGTAGTCGTTGAGTCAGGAGCAGGGCATCTCGCCAGTTTCGATGACAATGCTTATCAAAAAGCAGGGGCTGTGATTGCAGAAAATAATGAAGTCTGGCAATCAGATATTATTTTTAAAATCAACGCGCCGGAAGAGAGCGAAATTTCCTTAATGAAGGAAGGCGTTACGCTGCTCAGTTTTATCTGGCCAGCACAGAACCCTCAATTAATGGATAAGTTATCAGAGCGCAATATTACCGTTCTGGCAATGGATTCAGTTCCGAGAATTTCCCGCGCTCAGTCACTGGATGCTTTGAGCTCAATGGCAAATATTGCTGGTTATCGCGCCATTGTTGAAGCCGCTCATGAGTTTGGCCGTTTTTTCACTGGGCAAATTACAGCTGCCGGTAAAGTAGCCCCCGCTAAAGTTATGATTATTGGTGCTGGTGTAGCGGGCCTTGCAGCCATTGGAGCAGCAGGTAGTCTTGGTGCTGTGGTTCGTGCTTTCGATACTCGTCCTGAGGTTAAGGAACAAGTACAAAGCATGGGGGCTGAATTTCTTGAATTAAACTTTAAAGAAGAAGCCGGTAGTGGAGACGGTTATGCAAAAGTAATGTCAGAAGCCTTTATCAAGGCGGAGATGGAACTTTTTTCTGCTCAGGCAAAAGAAGTGGATATTATCGTTACAACAGCGTTAATTCCGGGTAAGCCAGCACCAAAACTGATTACCAGAGAAATGGTTGAATCGATGAAACCGGGCAGTGTCATTGTCGATCTGGCTGCACAAAATGGCGGAAACTGTGAACTGACAGAAGCCGACAAACTTGTTGTGACAGATAATGGCGTCAAGATCATTGGTTATACTGATTTACCCAGCCGTTTACCTACTCAGTCATCACAACTGTACAGTACCAATCTCGTTAATCTGATGAAATTGCTGTGCAAAGAGAAAAATGGTGAGATTGCTATTGACTTCGACGATGTCGTTATCCGTGGCGTTACCGTTATTAAAGAAGGCGAGATCACATGGCCAGCGCCACCAATTCAGGTCTCAGTGCAACCACCCAAACCTGAACCCGTCAGGAAAGAAGATAAACCTGTTGAAAAGCCTAAATCTCCGTGGCTGAAATATGGATTACTGGCGCTGGGAATTATTCTTTTTGGCTGGCTGGCAAATGTTGCGCCAAAAGAGTTTTTATCCCATTTTACCGTATTTGCTCTATCTTGCGTGGTTGGATACTACGTTGTCTGGAATGTCAGTCATTCATTACATACTCCACTTATGTCAGTTACCAATGCTATCTCTGGGATCATCGTTGTCGGAGCCGTGTTGCAAATAGGTGAAGGTGGCTGGGTCAGTTTCTTTTCTTTTATTGCAGTGCTGATTGCCAGTATCAATATCTTTGGTGGCTTCACTGTTACGCAACGTATGCTGAAAATGTTTCGGAAAGGATAAGGGGTAACTTATGTCGAACGGAGTAGTCACTGCGGCATACATTGTTGCTGCTATCTTATTTATTTTCAGTCTCGCCGGTCTTTCACGTCATGAAAGTTCGAGACGAGGCAATCTCTTTGGCATTATCGGAATGGCGATCGCCCTGATAGCGACTATCTTGGGGCCTGATACAGGGAAAGTGGGCTGGCTTATTCTGGCGATGATTATTGGTGCAGTTATTGGTATTCGTCTCGCTAAGAAAGTAGAGATGACGGAAATGCCCGAATTAGTTGCCATCTTACATAGTTTTGTTGGTCTGGCGGCTGTTCTGGTCGGTTTTAACAGTTTTATTGCTCATGATATTTTTGCTGATGCCATTATGGAAAACATTCATCTGACAGAAGTTTTCCTTGGGATCTTTATTGGAGCAATAACCTTCACTGGTTCAGTTGTGGCATTTGGTAAATTACGCGGAAAAATTTCCTCAAAGCCATTAATGCTGCCTCATCGGCATAAACTTAATCTGGCCGCTTTAATTGTCTCTTTTGTACTAATGGTTATCTTTATTAAAACGGAGAGTGGAGGTTTACAGGTTTTTGTCATGCTAGCCATGACTGCGATTGCTTTAGCATTTGGCTGGCATCTGGTGGCATCCATTGGTGGCGCGGATATGCCGGTTGTGATTTCCATGCTGAACTCATATTCAGGCTGGGCCGCCGCCGCCGCTGGTTTCATGCTGAGTAATGACCTGTTGATAGTAACAGGTGCTTTAGTCGGTTCATCAGGGGCAATCCTTTCTTATATTATGTGTAAAGCGATGAACCGTTCCTTTATCAGCGTTATCGCTGGGGGTTTTGGTAGTGATGGCGTCTCAACGGGCGATGATCAGGAAATGGGCGAATATCGTGAAACAACCGCAGAAGAGGTCGCTGAGCTATTGAGGAATTCCACTTCAGTCATTATTACCCCGGGATATGGTATGGCTGTTGCTCAGGCACAATATCCGGTACATGACATCACAGCAAAATTGAGAGAAAAAGGAATCAATGTTCGTTTTGGTATTCATCCAGTGGCGGGGCGTTTGCCGGGTCATATGAATGTATTACTGGCAGAAGCCAAAGTACCTTATGATATCGTTTTAGAAATGGACGAAATCAATGATGATTTTGCTGAAACAGATACCGTTCTGGTTATTGGGGCCAATGACACAGTTAATCCGGCTGCACAGGAAGATCCAAACAGCCCGATTGCGGGAATGCCTGTATTGGAAGTCTGGAAAGCGCAAAATGCGATTGTTTTCAAGCGCTCGATGAATACCGGCTATGCCGGCGTACAAAATCCACTGTTCTTTAAAGAGAATACACAAATGTTATTTGGTGACGCAAAAGCAAGTGTTGATGCAATATTACGCGCACTATAAACATAAATACCCATAAATTAAAAAAAGAGCCTTGAATGATCATTCAAGGTTTTTTTTTAATTCTTAAAATGACTCTCTAATTATACTCTGACTTTTAATTGATCATGTGAAGGTGAGATCCTTTTCTATTTAGGAGGTGTGATTTAATTATATCTTGTAGTGAAAATTTTCCGTTTCTAATCGGGAATACTAAAAATGGTTATAGGTGAACTATGAAAACTGCAATTGAAATCGTCAATGAAGCTTTAGAAAATGGTATTAAGCTGTTTGTTGTGAATGGTAAATTACAATATGAAACCAGCTGTGACAGTATTTCATCAGAATTATTGAGCGAGTGGAAAAATAACAAGAAACAATTGATTGATTTACTGTCCGGACTTTATTCAAATGGAAAAAAATCACCAGAAATTACCCTTCCTGATAATTATAATTCACCTATAAATCAATTAATTAAACCTACCTCCTTACATCCGATTTCATTGGGTAATCCACGTTCAGAAAAACAACAATTCGAAAAAAATACATATCACCAACATGTTTCAAATAATCTTACATATAAAATAAAAAAATTATGCACTCGGCATGAAGTCACTTTGTTTACATTTTTGGAAACTACTTTTGCAGTATTACTCAGTCATTACAGTAATGAAAAAGACATTCTTATTGGAACACTTACCACAAGAAAAAAGCGTTATGATATTGATTCTTTAATTGGTTATTTCGTTAATTCAATGATTATCAGGACAGATTTATCTACTAATCCTACCTTCAGTGAATTGTTAAAACAAAATAACCATACTATTTTGGATGCATATGCTCATCAGGATATTAATTACCACTCAGCTTTTCAAATTGCTTTCACGTCAGTCAATACTCATCAACAAAACCTCACACAGGAACAGAGTCATCACATTAAGAGCGGAAAGTATCTTCAACTGAAAACCCGGCTTGATTTAGACATTCAGGTTTATGAAAAAGATAAGAAAGAACTCTCTCTTTTATGGAGTTATGACACTGATTTATTTGAAAATGTCACAATCAGAAGATTAATCGCCAATTACGAAACTCTACTTACTAATATCGTTAACGTATTGATAAAACATGATAATGCTAGCCTGACAAATCAGGAACCGTCTGTTTTTAATATTCCATTTTTATCGGATGCGGAAAAACACACTTTGCTGCATGAATGGAATGGGCCACAGAAGCATTATCAAGCAAAGTGCTGTTTCCACCAATTGTTTGAAGAACAAGCTGCCAGAACGCCTGAAAGTACCGCACTGATTTTTGGTAAGAATTCTCTCAGTTACCGGGCTGTCAATGAACAAGCCAACCAACTGGCGCACTATTTGACCGAGCTGGGTATTAAACCCGATACATTGGTTGCGCTTTGTGTATCAAGATCATTGCAGGGGATAGTTGCACTGTTAGGTATTCTTAAAGCGGGCGGGGCGTATGTACCGTTAGATCCCGCTTATCCGCAAGCCCGCCTTCAGTACATGTTGGAACATAGCAAAGTTGCATTCATCCTGACGGAAACCCATCTGGTAGAAAAATTACCTGTCAGCCAGCAAAAAGTGATTTATCTGGATAGGCAGGACATACAAGGACATCTGCAAAACCAATCAACCGAAAATATCACCGAGTACACAACCCCTTTGACAAAAGATCATCTGGCCTATGTGATTTATACTTCAGGCTCTACCGGCAAGCCGAAAGGGGTGATGGTAAAACATAAAGGCTGGGTGAATCTGGCACTCTCGCAGGCGGCCTTATTTGGGATTGATGCAAACAGTCGGGTATTGCAGTTTGCTTCCTGTAGTTTTGTTGCGATGACCACAGAAATGGCGATGGCTTTTTCTTGTGGCGCAGCGTTGTGTTTGCTCTCAGAAACACAGCAGTGTAACCCTGAATTGTTGGATGAGGAGGCTGAAAGATATCAGATTACCCACGCGATGTTACCACAGGCGCTATTACCTCATTTGAATTTCAATAAATGGAAGTCTGCCACCAATTTGCTATTGGGGGGAGAAGCTGTTCCTCCACAAATTGCTATCCGCTGGAAACCGGGTAGAAAACTGTTTAATGCGTATGGAGCTACAGAAACTTCCTCCATGATAACCGCAGGATTATTGCACGATGACAAAGTGACGATTGGAAAGCCATTACCTAACGTAATTGCCCGTATTCTTGATCCAGAAGGTAATCTGCTGCCAATTAGTGCTATTGGGGAACTACATATCGGCGGCGTTCAACTAGCAAGAGGTTACCGGAATTCACCGGAAATGACAGAAAAGCAATTTATCCGCGATCCATTCAGTTCATCATGTGCAAATTCGGATACAGAAAATAGACTTTATCGGACAGGTGATTTAGTCCGTTGGACATCAGACGGGCAATTGGAGTTTATCGGGCGTATTGATTCACTGGTGAAAATTCGTGGTTATCGCATCGAATTAGGTGAAATTGAAAATATATTAAGTAGACATGACGCCTTAAGCAGTGCTGCTGTCATCGCTTACGGTGCGGACAATGAAGATAAGAGGCTGATTGCATACGTTTGTCCAAATAGTAAATGGATTGCTGAAAGAGGTACTGAATTTGATGCGGTTGGTAGTGAACTTTCAGGGTTACTTGAATCTTTTCTGAGCCAGCATCTGCCTGATTATATGGTTCCCCACATTTATATCCTGCTGGAGCAAATGCCACTCACGCCAAATAACAAAGTAGATAAAAAATCTCTGCCAGAGCCAGATAACCGTACATTGCGCCAGAAAAATTATGTTGCACCAAGAAATGAAGTTGAAAGGGAACTATGCTTATTATGGCAAAACCAATTTGAAATTAATCAGATAGGTATTTATGATAATTTTTTTGCGCTGGGAGGGCACTCACTTTTAGCGACTAAGATTATTGCATCTATTAAAAGTAAGCTGAATAGTCATTTCAGTCTGTATCAATTATTTACAAATCCAACCGTCGCGCAGGTTGCTGATGTGATTAAAAAGACTGAAAAGCCTGAAAAGCCTGAAATACCTGTTTCTGAATCGATACAAAAATTTCCAGATGGAAAAATACCGCTCTCTTATGGCCAAAAAATGCTTTTCCCTTTAAGGCAGGTAGGAAGATTAGAAACGTGTTTTCATATTCCTATTGTTTTAATTATCAATGGAGTACCTGATCACTATGCTCTGGAAAAATGTCTGAATATACTTGTAAAACGGCATGAGATTTTGCAATTAAAATTTTATCAGGAAAATGAACAAATATTCGTAAAACCGGATAACGATATGACGGTTAATTTACAGGTTGTCAAATTGCAACCAGATGGAATAGAAAAAGAACAGATACTCAAGGAAATTAGCCGTTTTTGGCAAGAAGAACATAAATTACCTTTTGATATTTTTAATAAACCATTAATTAGAGCATTCTTATTACCTATTTCAGAAAAAAATACAGGTCTACTATTTGATATTAACCATATGATTTTTGATGGATGGTCAATAAATGTTTTTGTGAAAGAACTTTTTCAATTATATACAGCTTATTTACAGGGAGGAAAAACCACACTTCCACCTGCTGGAACTCAATATTCAGATTATATCTATGATTTACAAAGACGTAATAAATCAGCTGAGTATCAAAGACAACTTGATTTCTGGAATCAGCAATTTTCGAGTATTAGCGAGAAACATGGTTTTTTCCCTGACTTTAGTCATAATGCAACCTCAAAAGGCCTTTTTAACATTCGCTATATCAATATTACCGATTCTGTCACTCAAGCAGTATCAAAGTATTGTGAGTTGAACAATACCACACCTTATATGTTATTTATGGCTCTGTTCCATGCATGTATATTTATGCATTCAGGCGTATCACAAACGGTGACAACTTCACCGATATTTGATCGTACCACTCATGAAAGCCAGCAAGCTATAGGCTTATTTTTAAATGGGCTGTTAGTGAAGTCCTCTATCAATAAAGAGATGAGCTTAGATGATATTATTCAGCAGGTCAGGCAATTTGTTTACGAGGCAATGAAAAACTCAGATGTTCATGTGACCTTACTCATTGATTTAATTGGTGAAAAAATGAGAGATGCACTGTTTAATGTTGTATTTAATTACATGAACATAGATGATCATGATGACAAATTATTCACTAATCTAGGCATAGAACCCGTACAATTTACCCCAACGCCTTTCAAGTCACTTGGAATGATTTTTTTCAAAAAATCTCAAAATACCGTATGTGAATTTACCTATAATACGGAATTATACTCCGAAAAAACGATTGATAGCTTACTTAGATATTATGAAAAGTTCATGAATGTTATTGTGTCAGGCCGGGAGAAAGAGCAAATCAGTAATTTTTATCACTAAAATATTAAGATGAAAATTCAGATTAATATTAGAGTGAATATATAAAAACCCTCATGGATGAGGTTTGTTTTCCATTTTTAATTATCAAATTTGACATAGGTCTGTCTCTTATACCACATCTGACGCTGCCGACGAACTCTAGGGTGTAGATCTCGGTGGTCGCCGTATCATTAAAAAAAAAAGGGGGGGGGGGGGGGGGGGGGGGGGGGGGG
>NZ_CAWQMW010000177.1:0-98395 GCF_963895965.1 Xenorhabdus sp. PB30.3
CAGGCGGTATCCGTTATCGAGACAAAACTGCTCCCACTGGGGGATGAAAAGACGGCAAAAGTCGTCGACATCGCAGAAAATTTCAACTAACTTGTCCATGGCCTGTTCCTCCCCGGAGTCGTTTTAGGCTTTCACCAAAACTTTGCTCCTGGAACAGGCCTCTCGTCAATTTCTTATCCAGAATTCAGGTTAATTATTCAAATCGCCGCTGTAGCCATCCGAAGATTATATAAATTCACTGTCTGTCTCCTATTCGGATTGTAGGGATTGTGTATACAGCCCCTACATGATACTGAAAAATCAAATAGAAAATGCATTTCTTTTTTGATATTTTTCGATTATTTGATTCTTTCTTATTTTATAACCACCAAATTGTTTTTCGGTTCTTTCTTTTATACGCTTAATTCGTAAGTTTATGTGTGCTTCAGATGAAACCTTAGCATTTGATATGGATAGGATGGATTTTGTTGTTAAAAATTCTTCTTCAGAGTCATTACATACATAGATTAGTGCATCTAGATTTTTGGGTTCTAAAAAAAATTTTATTTCGTTTTTATATAAATTACATTCATTTTCATAATTTTCTTTTTCAGATAATATTTCATGAATTCTTTTTAGCCTAGGTGTTTTTATTTCTTCAGGTTTAAGACTACAAACTTCATGGTAAGTATCAATTAGATACTTTATATTATTCATAAGGCTAATTATCTTTTGCATTGTTGGGATTGGTTTTAAATTACATAAGGTTCCAACAACCCACTGGGATTTATTTTTTTCAATATCGGCGTGTGGTTTTTTTAATATATCTATCTTTATCTCCCAGTTTTTGTTTTTTTGTGCATTGTAAATAAATTGTAGTACTACATTGGGGAAAATTTTATAAAATAAAGCTGCTTTTTCTCGTGTTTCAATAAGATTAAATCTTAGATTTGAAAGTTCTTCATTCCAAATTAAAACCTGAGAGCGATATTCCTGTATTTTATCTAGCGTTTTTTTTCTTTCAATTTCTTTTTTGACACGCTTTCTTTCAAGAATGAAATTTTTATCCGCCTTAAAATAATTTCGTGCACAATGACCGCCAATTAAAGCTTCTTTACCATCTGTAGTGATACCGAGCCACCCACTTTTATGATTTTGATGACAGATTCCTTTATGCCCCTTAACCTGACAAGCAACATCTTCATCAAATTTATATTGGCCAATTAACTCTTTGAAGTTTTCCGGACTAATTTCTTGTTCATTTGAAAATGCAGGGCGGTTTTCAATTTCAATAAAACTTGAAAAAAACTCCGATTTTTCTGACATTTAAGCTCCTGATATAGTATTTCTGGTTTAACATTGTCCGCTTGTTAAATATACAGTTTAAATTATGGGTGGGCAAGAGGGGTTGTACGCTAAAATCCTTGAAAATTCCGTTGAATAGGTATTGTCTGGCATATGGGTGCTCCTATTGTGAGAAAGTCTGTTCCTGAATACGAGGGTTTTAAGAATAGCACCATTTTACTAGTTATTTGGTGGGGTGCCAAAGAAACATAGCAGCGGAGAAAAAGCCATCACACTTTATTTTGACATTATTTTTTTGTCCCGGGAAATGAATTACCCATTGACCTGATGATTTCTGTTGATTAGCGTAGTCAGACTTATCCATGATCCGGTCGCTTGTGAGGAGCACCTTCGGGCAGCGACAGCAACACTCCCGTAGCCTGCAAGGGAGTACACTACGGTGTGGTACATCTGCGCCCCTTTGGAAGCAGATATCGTCAGTCTGATGACGATGAAGGTCGCTTAATCTCATCCATGATGGCCAACCGGCCAGTCACCCAACGGGGAACACATTTCCCATTGGGTCAGGTGTTCTCCGTTGTTTTTATCAGGAGAATACTATGCAACAACATACCCTACTGGCCACGGTGCACACTGTGTCCCCGGCTGAACGCTCCCCTTTTGCTGAAATTTTTCCGCACACCGGTTCACTGGAACTGATGCTGCTGGACAGCCTAGCCCTGTCGGTCGTGTTTCCCGACAAAACGCCACTGGAACGGTTGTTTCTGGGATTCCTGCTGGCGAATACCGCCTCACAGTTGTGTGGTGAATATCGTCCTGAGCAGTGGCGCAGCCGGAACGTGTCTGATTCCCTGACGTATATGATCCCCACCGCGGCAAAAACCTATTCGGTTTATCTGCCGGAGACGACACTGACGGCCACGTTGTCTGCGGATGCGTTTGGTCTGGCTGTCACCGCGATTGTGTTTGCCCGTATCGCCGAGCTGGATGAGCCGAATGCGGATGCGTTCCGGTTCTGCGAACTGCGGGAATACGCGCTGCACCACCCGGAAACTGAGCTGCTACGTGCGGTACTGGCGATGCAGCCCAAAGAGGAAATCATTAGTTCGTCACTTATCCATAACAACCCTCATCATCACTGACGTTATCAGTCCATGAGGCTGTTAACCCTTTTCTTTAGCGCCTGACCGGGGAGCCGACAACACCTTCCCGTATTGGGCGGGTGTTGTCTTTTTTAACGTCAAATCAAGGAACAACACCATGAACGCCATTTTTTTGCCCGTGCCGGAGAATACTGCTCAGGTATTACCGGAAGACATTTTTACCGTGCAGGTCACCGGCCTGATGCAGCATCCTCACCGACCGCAATCGCTGCAAGAGGAAATCCTGACCGTGTGTGAAACTGCCTCCATCACCGAAGCGGTACAACGATTGAAAGTCATCCATTTGCTGGGTGACTGGCCGATACCGGAAATCTCATCGGGTCAGTATCGACGCGCCTTTTTTCCCCTGACCGTGATGATATATGACGCCAAAGATAACAGTGTGCTCGGGGGGCGCTTTTATGACGAGATCGTCTGGGCACAGCCGGTTACACTGACGTCAGAACGTTTGTCACTGGAACGAAAACAACAGCAGTTATGTCAGGCAGCCACCGTTGAGCTGAGCTGGCAGGATCCGCAGGCAGCCCACGTTTTGTGGCAGGAGGCGAATTTGTTGTCACTGCATATGATTTCACCCGATTACCACTATCATCACGAAGTGCAGGATATTCTCCGGCATAGCGCAACGGTCAGCGTTTGATGGTGTCACCCTGGAAGCCTGACGTTTAACCGTCTGGCAGGTGATTGCCGCCGCGTTGCTGAAACGTCATTCTGGCCTGAGCCTGAATGATACGGCATTGTGTGAAACCGAAACTGTCACCGAACTTATCGCCAGTGGCATCCGGCCGTTTGATGCCATCAATGAACGGGGGATAAATACGATTTAACCCGCATGAATGCGTCTGAAATATCAGACAGTACACCATATCTGGGGATGCATGATGAACTGACGGTCATTGTCGACAGTCAGGTTGCCGGTATCTTCAGACGGGATTTCAACTGACACTTTTCTTCAATCACCCATCGGGGGAACTGACTCCCGTGGGGGGAACAGTTTCGCCGGTTTTTTAAACTTAAAAATCAAAGGAACTTAACCATGGCAGAATGGGTCACTAATCAACTGGAAGTTACGGGCAAATCCGTGTGTCTCGATGTGATGCAGCAATGGGTTTGTGGGGAAGAAGTCCCCCGTTACCGCCAGGCGGTATTACAGAGCCTGCGCCTGTTTCTGGCCGGCTGTGCGGGGATATTAAAACCCACCAAACCCCTCACTTACACACCGTATCCGGAACTGGTGCGGGGTACGGCAGCGCCGACCGCGCAGAATCTGGCGTTTGAACAGTGGCTGGCGTTGTTGCAGGACAATGTGCTGCTAACCACAGAAAACATGAAGCGGATTGACAGTATCTACCGCCAGTCGGGCTTAAGTCTGCTGCGCTGGGAGACTATACCGGCGTCAGCGCGTGACATTATCGCCCACCTGCTGACCCGCCAGTACACTGACTGGTTCGGCGTGGTGGGCTGGTCTGATAGCCTCGATATCGGCGCGTGCTGGGAGAAACTGTCTGTTTATCCGACCTCTGCTCAGCCCTGCGATATGCTGATGATACGACCGACCCGGCTGGCTCCGGAGATTAACGGTAACAGTGGTTTATTAAAAGGAATGACCACCACAGCGCAGTGCTACGATGAGCACTATGGGCTGGAGTGGCCGTTCGGCCATCATGTCCGCTGGGAACGGCGCCATGTCAGCAGCTTAACCGTGCGTTTTGACACCCCGTGGGTACCGCCGTCGGCGGAACTGATGGGCGGGCTGTCCTCGGTATTTGACTGTGAAATCCGCCACTGGTACAGCGAACCGTCAGGCCAGCTTAAAGGTTACGACTGCTATGACCAGGGCGAGCATGTGGACAGTCATAACGGGCAGGCCGGGCGCGAAAACCGTCCGGCACTGTATCTGGTTAACGGCGATAAGCCCGAAACAGCACTGGCGTTACCGGCGATGGCCGTCGGGCAGTAACTTTTTGTTCAACGCAGCATCCACTTATCTTGACTTCAACCGGAAGGGGAAACACGTTCCCCTTCCGGGGTGTGTTTTCCTTTTTGACTCTTATCAGGAAAACACGCTATGCCCTCTCGCCCTGACTACCAGAAAGACTTTATTTCGCTGTTTAAACAAACCGCCCGTTCCCGTAACCGTTATCGGGTTTTTCAGGATTTTTGCAACTGTGCGATGGCGGCCATTCACAATAAATACTGTTTCAGTGAGGAACTGGAACAATTCTATCTGAAAACCATCAATAAGTATGAACGGGAAGATATTGACCGGATTGTGGAACTTTTCTCAACTACCGTGCTGGCACTGGCGGAAGAACCCGGTGATTTTCTCGGCAGTGTGTTTATGCAGTTGGAACTGGGCAATAAGGAACTTCAGCAGTTCTTTACTCCCTGGAGTGTGGCCAGAGTCATGGCACAATTGCAGTTGAATGAGGTGTCTGAATTGTTGCAGACCCGACCCTTTATCACCTTCCACGAACCTTGCTGCGGTGCGGCCTGTATGATGCTGGCCGCTGCGGAGGTATTAAGGGAGCAGGGACATGATCCGTTGTCCAGTATGTGGGTGTCTGCGATTGATATCGACCCGCTGGCGGCGGTGATGGCGTATATCCAGCTTTCCCTGACCGGTATTCCGGCAGCGGTCACAATTGGTGATGCTCTGCATGATGGTGGCAGCCAACGAACCCGCTACACACCGGCTCATTATCTGGGCAACTGGTCGCAACGTTTGCAGGCCTATGACCCGGCGGCCTGATTTCTGTTTGCATCTTCTTTGTTTCACGACTGCGCCTTTCGGGGCGCTTTTTTACGTTTAAGAGTAAGTCATACAAACAATTTTCATTTTCGCAAAAAGAGTTTCGCCTTGTTTCAGCGTGGGATTGACCGACACTGGGCTAAATTTGAACCCAGAGAGGAAAAAACCATGTTGGAACGTTTTAAATCCCATTTTGCCCGCCCGTCTGTGACACCATCAAAATCATCCGGACAACCAGCGGAAACCCTTCGCGACAACCGGGGGTATTTCCAGCCACAGTCAGCAGAAGCGTTGCTGGCAACCTCAGAACGTTGTCAGGCTCTCCGGCAACTGTGGGAAAACAGTGCGCTGCCCGCCGGATTGTATCAGCAGTTTTATCTGGATCCGCTCCGGCAATTATGCGCCCGTGTGCAGCATATTCCTGCCACACCGGAAGGCGTCTGGTCTTATCGTGGTGGGTTTATAGATTTGACACTGCAATTTACTGCCTGTGCTGTGCGGCTGGCGAAAGGACACATGCTGCCACCCGGCGTGGCACCGGAAACACAGGCCGCACAGAGCTTGTTGTGGCAGGCAGTGGTATTCTGGGCCGCGTTGTTTTACCACCTGCCGCTGTTGCGGCAACTGGAAGGTGAACTGGATGATGGGCACCCCTGGCTGCCGGGGTTGTGGGTGCCAGTACGCCGTTTCCGCTTCCGGTTTCATGCCTCACTGTCTGAGCTGCCTGTTTCTCATAAAACGCTGCTGGCTGCCCGTTTGTTACCGGAGGAAGCGGTCATCTGGCTGTCTTTAGTGCCCGGTGCGTGGCAATGTCTGATGTTGCATCTTGGCGGGTCTCCTTCTTCTGTTCCGTTGACGGATTTACTGCTTCAGTCAGCAGCTGAGCAGGTGAAATCGCCATTGCTGAAGCCGGTTGAATCTGCTGAAGAGAGGGTGGCTACCGCTCATCCATCGCCTGCTTCGGTTACTCCGCTTGTCACACCGATGACCGTCCCAGCACCTGACACCCGCGATGATACCCGGACATTACTGTCACTGTTTCAGACAGAGGAGTGAACTTTTGGTGGGAAATAATACAAATGATAACAATAACGATTTGAAATTGTTCAAACGCCCCGTATCAGCGTCAGAACGCCTTGTTTCAGCAATGTACAAAAGGTCATTATATGAAAAATAAAATAATTCAACGTGTTAATTAATTTTTAGTTTATTAACAGGACGTGGCTGTACCGGGACACAACTTGACACACTAAGGAAACCATCATGTTCAATAATGAGGAAAAAATGGGTTGGGATGAATTACTGGAAGAATACTTTTTCTCGCATATGCTGCGACCGGCTACGGAGTGGAGTTATCGCAAGGTGACCCGGGTTTTTATCGGGTTTATGGGCGATACGGTGTTGCCGGAACAGGTGACTCACCGTGATGTACTGCGGTGGCGACGCTATCTTCTGACCGAGAAAAAACAGTCGAGCTACACCTGGAACAATAAGGTAGCCCACCTGCGGGCGATTTTTAATTTCGTGATGGAAAGAAAACTGCTGCCGCTCACTGAAAACCCGTTTAACGAGGCGGCAGTGAAAAAAGAGAAGAAGACAAAGAAAATTCTGAGTAAATCCCAGATAACCCGCCTCTATCTGCTGATGGGACAGTATGAGGAAGAAGAGCGCAGGCAGGTGACTCCCCGGGGAGGGCGTTGTGCGTTGTACCCGACCGGCTATTGGCTGACGGTACTGGATACGTTCCGGTTAACGGGGATGCGCCAGAATCAGCTATTGCACCTGCGGTTGCGGGATATCAATCTGGACAGCAATTATATTGTTCTGCGGGTCGAAGGTAGTAAAAACCACAGTGAATGGCGGATACCGATGATCCGGCAGCTTAAACCCCGCTTGGCGAAACTGGTTGAACAGGCAAAAGCCTGCGGGGCGAAAGACGATGATCCGCTGTTTGACTTAAGTCGTCTGGATTTCCATGCTCACGGGCGGATGAACCGTTACCGGTATGATCACGATAAAGAAAGGCAGCATATCCGTTCTTTCTTCAACCGGTTGTCGAAAGAGTGTGGTTTTGCTGTCTCTCCTCACCGTTTTCGTCATACGCTGGCCACTGAGCTGATGAAAGCACCGGATCGTAATTTGCAGCTGGTCAGGTGTTTGCTGGGTCATCGTAGTCTGGCAACCACCCTGGAATATATTGATATCGATATGGAGATCGCAGGGAAAACGCTGGAGAATGAACTGGCAATCTATCTGGATATTGCGGTGTAAGGAGAACTGGCAGTAAAAAAGACAGGGCAGGTCTCAGACAGGATTGAGGAGGTGGAGGCGTGAGTCACTGCCCTGCATCAATAGGGATGATATGAAAAAAGGGCTATTTGCGATCCCCTGTCCCGTAAAGTCTTTCCCTTACTTGACATCAGAATCAATTACTGAAATCATTACCTTGAACGAAAAAAGAGTGCTTGCAAATGCAGGCACTCTGTATTCTTTAATTTACGGCTTTTTTAAACATTGAACGTACAAACTAAGCGAACAATTGTTTAACATCTTCTTAACAGCCCTAAATTTTAACTTATTTGTTAATTACCTGATAGTATTCAACAAATTAGCTTTAAAATCTTGGTGCCGGAGGCGGAATCGAAAATCATTATAACGTGTTGAATTTATAAAGTCTATTATCTTTCATTCCGTTTATGCCCCTTTTAATGCCCCTAAGTTTTTTTGTTTGCTTTTTCTTCTATATCTGACTGATTTTTATTATTTATATCGCTACCTATGTGCTTTTTAATCATCTTAAAGCAAAAAAAAGCCGTGAGGGTTAAAAATGGTCAAATTGGGCTGCCATTTTACGCTCAGGGCTTAAGATAAAAATGTTCATTTTTACGACATCGATCACAAATTACAGCGGGTTATTCCTGTGGCTTAGCGCGGGCTTTCCTTTCTAATAATTCTCCGGTATGAGAATCGAAATAACGGCTGGGCCAGATCTCTGAGGGATGGATGCCAAGATAATCTGCAATAATCCATTCGCCTTTCGGCCACGGTCTGCTGAATGCATTTGCCAGTGTCGATGAACTGAGTCCTGCCTCACGAGAAACCGCTGCTAAGGTTGTCCCGCGTTTGCGCAATGCTGCGATGATATCGGCCTGATGCCAGTCATTTTGAATATTGTTGTTATTCATTCCTGCTACCCCTTCCATTAATTAATATTGATGGTGGCGATTCAAGCAGGGTTCGCAATACCGGAGATCAACCAATCCGGCGAGGCCGAAGCCTCCCCCACCTGAACCGCCATAGAAAAGGCGAACGCAGGCGCACTGGCAGAAACATCCTACCAGTGGGTTGATCATTACAGGGTTGCGAATCCCCGACCATCGGATTTTGCCAATGGCGGGAACACTTTAACTGATTGTTTTACCTAACACAATAATCGAACGGTTAAGTTTAACGGTTATTCATCCTCTCAGAGCGCATAAACTCAGGGGATAATACGGACGACTAATCAATCTTTGTTGTTTGTTCTCGTTCGTGATCGCTTCGCTATCCGTATTTTCCCTGTGATTTTCAGACTCATTTTACTCATTTAGAAACATTTTCCCTGCGTGTCGGTTAGGTTCACCGTTCCGCGGTGCGTCAGATAATGTGTAGCAGGGCGAGGGTTAT
The DNA here is from genome assembly GCF_963895965.1 of Xenorhabdus sp. PB30.3. NCBI lineage: Bacteria > Pseudomonadati > Pseudomonadota > Gammaproteobacteria > Enterobacterales > Morganellaceae > Xenorhabdus > Xenorhabdus sp. PB30.3. The sequence continues at coordinate 8,866 of NZ_CAWQMW010000177.1, forward strand.
GTTGAGTTTTTGCAGGAGTTCGCTGCGTGCTCAGCACGGCGATGGTTTACTCCCCGTTCAGTGCCTAATTCAATCAGGATGAACGCCTCATTATCCGTGACGTGTGATATCTCCTTTCTTTACTGCATCGGCCTTTTACAAGGCGGTGAGTGAAAAACAAACGAAATAAGTGAATTAAGGCAGAAAAATGCCAATGAAAAGTGGTGACACTGAGTAATACGGGGTTTAAATCGGTCGTAAAGCCAGACTGGACGTGCTCTGGACGTTTGCCGCCCAGCGGCGTCACTTGGTAATCGCTGCGCTTTAACGCAAGTGACGCCACCAAGCTTTCAGGGCGTTTACCGTGCGTTAATCAAAGCATAGGTAAAACATTGTGATTGTGGCAGGGGCTATTGCTCTGCATGAATGATAAGCCGGTGCATAACAAGACCGGGAGACTTTCACCGCCAGACGATAGGTTAGGTGTCTGACGATATCTGCTTCCAAAAGTGTGCAGATGTACCGCAATGCTTGCTCTCCCTTTCAGGCTACGGGAGTTTTTTTATTGTCGCTAAAAAGCGATTTAAACAAGTTTAGATTAACTGATTTTTTTAGTTGGGGCAATGAAGGCTGTCATTTGAGATAATATTAGAGATGGTCAAGATTAAAAAATAGCTTAAAGTTTGACCATCTGTTATTATTATAGATTCGTGTCATCAAAAGGAAAAAGAAAGAAAGGATCACATTCTTTCGAGTTACAACCTAGATAAATAGTATCATTGTTCTTTTTAAGAATGGTTATACCTCCTCCATTTATATAAAAATTCCATATTTCGCCATTTAAACTAACCTTCCCTTCCATATCACATGGCGCATAATCAAATTCACGGTGTGGATTATACTCATATTTATTACTTATCTTAAAGATTTTATAAATATCATCTGTATTCAAATTCCATTTTCTACATGCTTCTATAGTTCCCACACCATTGCTTTGAGATAGTTTTAATCCAATTAAATCAATTAGCTCTATTTTATCACTTATTGAGTGAGAAAAGTGACTAAATGTCATTAAAATAAAGATTAGCACCTTCACCTTTAGTTTTGTAAGCAATCTTGTCATGTTCATATATATCACCATTCTTTAAATTATATTTACATTTTAATAAATTTACTAATTTTTTAATTGACTCTTTTTGCTGTTCAGTTGCCTCTTGATAATAAGGTTCCCCATTTTTTGGTTTCTCATATTTGGCAACAACTTCAATTCCTATACTATCACTACTTGTAGGATACCTATCAGGGTACGATTTTAATCTTTCATAAGCAGTAATTTTCGATGGTTTCCAACCCCAACTGATTATTTTTTTTCTTTCTGCATCATTTTTGCAAACCCCTTCCTCTTTGCATTTTGATTTTATCTTACCTACATGCTCTGTAATTTTGTTTAAACTAGCTGTTTGTTTTATTGTGCCATCCTTGTCTACAATAAAATGCGTTCCCAATTTTATTGTTCTGAATGATGCTATTGCTGATGACATAGTATAACTATCAGTTCTATGCAGAACAATTGCATTTACTGTCTTTATATTACCTTTCTCTAAAGCAGTAACATGATCTTGAATTATATCAGTATTTTTAAAAAAACCATCCTCATTAACATATGGGATCTGATTTAATACATGTTTAATAAAATCATCTCTCGCTTCTGGCGGTGGGCATGTCGCACAGGCTTTACCAGCACTCCATGTGTTATTTTCATCATGTTTAGATAATTCTTTTATTAACTCCTCTTTTTTGTTAAAGCAGATATTGTTATTAAGTGCTAATAACATCGTTTTTTCCTTTTCGTTGATAGGTTTCATTTAGTCTTCCTTTTGACTATAAATTAACAGAATTTAAGCAATAAATGCTGGTTAAATATAGTTCATAAACTGTGTTCTTTTCTTGTATGAACCAAAAAGTGTATTTATATGTGCTTTCAGCCAATATTTACACTGCCTCCACCAATAACAACACCGCCACAATCAATAGCATCTCCTGTTCTAGCAGCAGGTTTTCCTTCAATAAATACAGAGCCAGAACCCCCTTCTATTGTTCGTGAATGTGATGAGTGTGATTCTAAAGTATCTCCCTGTCTGGCTAAATATAAACCATCTACTTTCACACTGCTGGCACCAGTAATAACAGGTGTTGCTGGGCAATCACCATGCTTTGTGCCTATATCTCCGATTCTGACGGCATTTCCCATACTGTTTCTCTCCCGAATTAATTTCAATATACAGATAGATTTATTAAATATTAAGAATAAATTTCTTAGCTCTATACCAGCCGGGAGTCTCATCATCAGAAAGTCTGGTTAAAATGGATTTATCAAACTCATCAATATCGAAATTATCTTCTCTGACCACCTTCTTAAGAATTTCCTCTATAGAACGCATGTCTGTTATTTTCTCAGAAATAAGATAATCATAGAAAAAAGCTAAAAATGGTAATGAATTATTGATACTGATACTTTTTCTTAGATTTGCTAATTCAGATAGCAAAATGGAGTCAAGTTTTTGTAAATATTTTTCTTTTTGCTTCATTTCAATTAATGTGTATTGCTCTTCATTGATTTTGAAAATTTTATATTTCCCTTTGGCGTTAGCAGGAAAAGGTTCTCTGACTTTTACAAAGTTATCCGTGTGTTCTTCTTCAAGGTAAAGTGTTGTTATCCGTGTGATTGGTCCCAAAAAACAATGCACTTCCCAATCACTCAATACCCCCAGAAAATCCCAGATATTGCGGGGATCATAAAAACGGAAAAAGACCGGTTTTTCCTGTTGGGGAAGCAGAACTTGCAGGTATTTTCGTAAATGCTGGCGCACGGTCTTCATGTCTGCTGCACTGTGGACGAAAATTCCCCACGGGGTTTTGCGGCATTCCAGCCAGATTTTGACCTCTTCCGTGACCTGTACCAGATAAGGGGCGATTTCCACCAATTCTGGCTGAAGAGGCTCACCATAAAGACAGGCGGAAGGCGGGTCATAACGTTCCAGCATCAAAAACAGATCAGATTCCGCCGCACCATCAATAATGGCGTAGAGTTTTTCCTGACTCATTCGGGCTTCTCCTTTTCTTTCATTGGGCAGTGGGCGACAAACATAGAGCCTTCGCTTGCTGCGGCCAGCAGGATGGTGGGGTTAGCGGGTGCCAGTAAATCGCCGGGGCTGCCACCGGAGTTCAGGTTAATCGCCGCACCTTTGATATCAATCCCGCCTGCGTGAAGCACAACAAAGTTTCCACCGACATTTAATGTGATTTTGCTGCCACTTTGCAGGGTGATATCGCCCTGTGCATCCACACTGACTATCCCTTGAATTTTTTCAGCCCGATCGCCTTTGAGCTGTAACGAACGGTCGCCGTCAATCTGCTCAATATAATTTCCTGTGGTTTTATGATCCTGTTGACCTTCTACGGTCACCTTGCGGTTATTGGCTATCACCAGTTCATCATCATGGCCAATGCTGGTTGTGCGGTCATAGTTAATGCGTTCCCCGCGTGAATTGCGCACCTGAATGGCGAGGTTTTTCTGAGCATGAATAAAGACCTCTTCGCGATCTTTTTCATCTTCAAAGCGTAATTCGTTAAATCCTTCACCTTTATGGGTTTTCGAGCGGATCGACATCTGGGTTTTTGCCATTGGCAGGCGGTTTGGTGGGATATTGTTGGCATGGTAGGCTCGTCCGACAATAATTGGTTGATCGGGGTCGCCGTGGACAAAATCCACCAAAACTTCGTGCCCAATACGTGGAATGGCAATCATACCCATTAATTGCCCTGCCCACGCCTGACTGACCCGTACCCAGCAAGAACTACGGTCACTAAAGTCACCGTATCTATCCCAGTCAAACTGAATACGAACGCGCCCGTGTTCGTCACAGAAAATTTCTTCGCCTTCTGGCCCAACAACCGTGGCAATATGCGGCCCTTCCATTTGGGGTTTCGGATAGGGAGAAGGTCGGTAAGAGTTTTTTCGAGTGGTAAAGGTAAAGTGATTGGACAGCCATGTACCGCTACCACCTGATTGCATTTCATCGGCTTGTGGCTGTTGACCTGAATGGGTTATCTGAATTAACTGCCATTGGTCATTAAAAACCTCTCTGGGGTGATCCATCAGGTTAAATAACTGCCCCGGCCACATGGCAAAACAGTCACTCTGACCGTTACCAAGCTGAGTGTCCCGGCGCAGGTATTCCAGACGATATTGGCTTGCCCGTTGTCCCAGATCGTCATCTTTATAGCGGCTGGGAAAATCATAATAATGGTAGCTGTTCAGTATTCGCTGATTATCAAGATTGCGCCCTTCATACCAGAATTCCCGGTTCCAGCGAGGGTTTTTAAAAGTCCTGTCTTTGGTCGTGATATTAGCCACACCAACGCGCTCTGACCAGCTAAATTGGCGGATACAGGTTGTTTCGCCAGTCACATCACTTTCTGGGCGATAAGGGACGGTAACCACCTGATTAAGAGACAGGCAGGAATCGTGAAACACAATGCGTTGCTCGTGCTGCTCCTGATCGAATGTGAAATAGTAAAAAATGCCCTCATCAGCCAGTAAACGCTGGATAAAAGCCAAATCGCTTTCATCGTACTGAACACAGAACTCTCTCGGAGGGTGTTTGTAACCAAGTGCAAAGAAAAAGTTTCGTACCCCATTTTCTCTGAGCAGGATTTCCACAATATCCACAACAGACTGATTTTGGAAAATCCGGCTATTGACCCGCAAGGATGCGCGCCATAATGGAGGTTGAAGAGTGATATGGTAGTGGCTTTGATGACGCCCGGTTGATTGCAGTGAAAAATGCGTTACCATGCCCGTGACTTGCCGTTCAATTCGCCCGTTACGATGAGCAGCAAAAGCGGCGCTACTGTCGAGGACATCGGCAAAGTCAATCTCCGGAGTTTTGCAGGTCAATGTGGCTTCCAGCCGAAAAGGGGTTGATAGCGCTTCATTCAGAGAAAAATCGACAACAGCGAAAGTTTGTTCAGGTAAATTTTCCGTAATCAGTGTATATACTAAACCTGAGCGATCAAGTAGTTGGCTGGTTTTATCCATTACCCTGCTCATTTGTATTCTCCATAATCTTTTGGTGTATCAATCCTTAGTGACTATCTGAATAGTAAGAGTAATTTAACAATAAAATTACCATTGCACATTTTTGGTACAATGAGGAGCAGGATATAATAGAATTATTTATACATACAATCACGAATAAAAGAACATCAGAAAAATTGTCATTAACGTCTCTTCTTAAATGAAATCAGCTTATTACGTCATCTCAATTTCACGTAATACAACGAATTAAATCCACACTGACGCGCTGCGCTTGTCTTCTCCATGTTACCGAGCTAATACATTAACCCGGTAACATGGAGAGCCGAAAAACACCTGCCAGAAAAAATAGTTCCTCACCGTTCCTCACTTTCTGACTCACTTTTTAATCTTTATTGTTCTGGTTAATAATTGTGAGTTCCTGCCCGTAGCGGGTAATCATCCCGGCCTGTTCTAACTTGGTTAACCAACGGCTGAAATTCTTCACATTCACGCCCATCGATTTTAAATCATCACGCACAAGGGTAATGCTGCAAGGCTCTTTCAGGGCAGTGCGCGAGCGGATACACTGCCACAAGGCTGTGTGGTTATCAGTTTTATTGGCGACATGATCGATGTCTTCCTCTTCGACCGGATCGCGTGGCCTGTCAATCAGCGCCAGTGACGTAATATCTTCACCGTCCTTATCGGTAAAAAGCTCCACCACGCGCATATCATAGGCTTTGGTGTCCGGCTCTTCGGCATCTTTCATTTTGGTGCAGCTGATAACCAGTGAGCCGCCTTTTTTCCCTTCCCGGCAGATCTTGTATTCAACATCCAATGCGGCGCGAAGGGCACTGGAGCCTCTCGCGCCTTTGCTTTCGTCTTTGCCGGAGTGGTGAACCACGAGAATACTTGCCCCTGTTTTGGCTTTCAGTTCGTCACAGCCCCGAACGAACGCACCCATATCTTTTGAATCATTTTCATCCGCGCCGCCAAAGCAGCGGGCTAACGTATCCAAAATAATCAGACGCACCGGATGGCCTGTTTCAGTTTCAACCTGTCTGGCGGCAATCACCAGCTCATGCACTTCGGCAGGCGAGGCCGGAAAAATGGGCGTATTGATCAGATACATATTTTCAACAGCCTGACCATTAACGATTTCCCATGCTTTGATGCGCCGGGGCACACCAATTCCGCCTTCACCGACCACGTACAGCACAGCACCCTGAGCAACCGATTTTCCAGCCCATGCCTTACCTGTAGCAATATGACAGCCCCACGCCCCTGCCAGAAAACTTTTATATGATCCGCTCGCTCCGTAAATGCTGCACAGGGAATGTGCCGGAATAATGCCCTTAACCACGTAGTCTAACTGAGCATCAAAGCCCTCAGAGCCAACTGACAGGGGTAATTTTGTTTTACGATTTGGATAGAGGTTTTCAACATTGTCATAACGGCGGGTTTCTATTGCATCGCTACTTATCGGTTCCCTCACCGGATATAACGCCTGACTGAATGCCTGTCGGGCTGCCTCAATGCCGTGTTGCTGGCGATAATCGTCCCAGTCGGCTTTATGTTCTGTCGGTGGTAACGTAACCCAGCCATTCACCGTCAGCGCTGCTTTCTCTGCTGAGATCCTGCCGATATTTACTTTGGGTTTGCCGTGCTTGTCCAGTTCGCCGGGGCTATGCCAGTCATTATCTGCCGCAATAATGATTTTTACGTCCGGCCAGCGTTCCCGAACAGCTTTGGCAACAGAAAATAAATTGCCAGCATCCAGTGCTGCCAGAACGCTGCCTTGATATAACTGGTTAACGGTCAGGGCTGTGGCGTAACCTTCGGTAATGATAACTGTGTCGGGGGACACTTCCAGTGCTGATACGGCAATAAACGCGCCTTTCTTCTGGCTGCCTGACAGTAATTTTTTCTCGTCATTGGGTTTGATAATCTGCGCACCGGTGATTTTTTTATCCAGTGTTGTCAGAGGCAATAAAACCGAATTATCGGACAGTAGTCGCTGATTTGGGCAGTGCAGCCCTTTTGCAGTCAAATAGGGCGATTGTCCGGTGATAGTCTGCTTCATCAGTGCCGCGACGCTTTCGGCAATGGGCTGTGTGGGATAAGTGGTTTTTTTGGCGGGCTTAGGTTCGGGCAACGGCAATGCCAGCACATCCGCGACAACTTTGGCTGCTTCTGTAATTGTGATCCGGTTGGTTCTTGCCACTAAATCCAGCCCGTCACCGTAGTTCGGGGAATCACACTGGCGGCAGTGCCAGTTGCCGTGATGGTGATCGTCGATAAAGTGGAAACGATCGGTGCCACCGCAGACAGGGCAGGCACCATGTTTACCCTTTGCCGGAACATCAATACCGCAAGCGGGCAGCAGGTTTTGCCACGAATACATAGCTGAAGTTTTTACGGTCTGGATCAGATCAAGCTGTTTTGGGTGGCCCGCTGTTTTTTGAACTGTAAATTCAGGGCGAGTTTGGGTATGCTGTGTATCAGCCATCATTTTTACCTTGCTTAATGGTTGTTGGTGAAACGCCTCGCAGTGTTGGTCGCACTTCGGGGCGTTGTGTTTTTATGTTACGTGTCTTATGTCATATTCTTTTCTGTGTTATGCCGCCCGCGATTCTGCAATACGCTGGGCGATCCAGTCATCAATTTCTGCTTCAATAAAAGCCACGGAACGCGGACCAATTTTGACCTGTTTCGGGAATTCTCCATCGCTAATCAGTTTGTAGATCCACGCTTTGCTGTAACCCGTCCTGCGTTGCACTTCCGGCAAACGAATCAAACTTGTTTTTAATGCTGCCATTGTCATATTCATTCTCCTGTTACCGAGTCCCTGAGCGCTCATCGTGGACGTTGTTTGATGACAGGCGGATTATTTAAAATGCAAGATTAAATGAACAGCGTTAATTGTTTTTCTCCCGATGAAAATTAACGGGTTGCAAATTGTACTAACGGTTCTTGCTGTCGCGCAGCGGCTTGGCGAAGTCATACGGTGTAATGGATTTTTCCCGGTTGGCATCCAGATAATCCGCCCACCATTGCACCATCAGCCGCCGTTCATCCAGATGTTTGGAGGTGTGAATATACGCAGCTCTCACGTTGTTACGTTCAATATGGCTTAATTGGCGTTCAATGGCGTCATCACTCCATAGGCCGGATTCCCCCATTGCACCACGCGCCATTGTGCGGAAGCCATGTCCGCAGACTTCGGTTTGGGTGTCGTAGCCCATCGCCCGTAATGCCTTGTTAACGGTGTTTTCGCTCATGACTTTCGCGGAATTATGATCGCTGGGGAACATGACTTCGCAGTTGCCACTCAGTGCCTGTAACGCGTTGATAAGCCGGACAGCCTGACGACTCAACGGGACAATGTGATCGGTTTTCATTTTCATGCCACGCTCAGAAAAGCGAACGCCTTTAATGGGTTGCCTTGTGGCAGGAATTTTCCACACGGCGTTTTCAAGGTCGATTTCCTGCCAGCGGGCAAACCGCAGTTCACTGGAACGGACAAACGTCAGCAGTGCCAGTTCTACCGCTATTTTGGTCAGCAGGCGCCCGCGATAAACAGACAATCGGTTCAGGAAATCCGGTAAATCTTCATGAGGCAGGGCAGGGTGATGGCGTGATTTTACGGTGGAAAGTGCGCCAGCCATATCACTGGCAGGGCTGGATTCGAGAATATCATTCTGGACAGCATAACGCATGATAGCTGTAACACGTTGTTGCAATCGCTGGGCAATGTTGTGTTTACCCGCATTATCAATGGCTTTGATGGGGGCTAAAAGCTGGCTGGTTCTTAATGTGGTGATATCTAACCTGCCAATCTGCGGGAAAATAGATCGTTCAAGGCTGCGTAGCACGGTTTGGCTATGTCTGTCACTCCAGCGTTTGTTGCTGGCATGCCATGCACGGGCGATGTGTTCAAAGGTATGTGTGATTTTCGATGGCGAGGCAGTGCCTTTTTTCTCGGCTTTGGGATCGATGCCCTGTGCCATCAGCTTTTTGGCTTCATCCCGTCTGGCGCGGGCATCGGCTAACGATACTGCCGGATAAACACCAAATGCCAGACGATCTTCTTTCTTATCGGTCGGGCGGTAATACTTCATCCGCCAGTATTTTGAACCGCGTGACGAGACTTCTAAATAAAGGCCCCCGCCATCGGCGAGTTTGTAGGTTTTTTCTTTGGGCTTTGCAGTTTCGATTTGCCGGGCGTTTAGTTTCATTATTAAGGGCATCCTTGTAATCGAACGGTAAGTGCCCCGAATTATGCCCTTCGCTGCATGTTGATTGCAACAGACGAAACTAGACGTAGAAATAGGAAATGGTATTGATTTTGCAGGACTTGCTAAGAATTATTTTACTGGGCTGGACTTTATTGGAAGTTGAAGTGGTGCCCGGAGGCGGAATCGAACCACCGACACGGGGATTTTCAATCCCCTGCTCTACCGACTGAGCTATCCGGGCTAACGGGGACGCATTAAACAGTATTCACTCCAATCCGTCAACGACTTTTTCTATAAACTTATTCAAGCGATTTTTATTTGCACAATTGGTTGTAAATATGAACAAAAATGGAGAGGCACACACCTCTCCACCTCTTATTTGTGCCGATGGTTTATCGGCGATAGCTTTTTTGCGCGTTATTCACTTTCATCAAATAACGGCGTGACTCAGCAGATGGGTGTTTATTAGTCAGTATTTCATAAAAATCACCCGGTGCCATTGTATTGATAATTTGAGCTGCTTTTTTCTTATCGCTGGAAAATACCCTTAAGACACTGCCTGCACCACCGTTGTATGCGGTAATAACAGCATATCGGCGAGAGGTTGCGTTCTGGATTTCGCCCAAATAAACGTTCTGTAAAATCGCCAGATAAGCCGTACCTGCATCTATGTTGTTTTCAGGGTCAAAAAGATAGTTACGGTCTGGCTGGCCCGATTTACCCTGCATCTTGAATACATCCCGTCCCGCAGTATGTTGCATTACCTGCATTAGTCCCAGAGCATCGGAACGACTGACTGCGTAAGGGTTAAAACTAGATTCTGTCTGCATAATGGCAAGGATCAGCGATTCATCAATACCATATTTAATCGCAGCTTTGCGGACAATAGGCAGATATTTATGAGCACGTTTATCCAAGTGATTAGGAACTAATTGCATCGTAACAGACCAAATCACATGCAATCCTGACTGACGGCGTTGTAATTTATTTTGAAGCAAGTAATCGGCAAAGTGGTTTGCGCGCCATTCCCAGCGAATTGGTTCGCCGGCATTATCCAGAACCTGTCCGTAAAGAAAGGGTTCTTTGCTTATTTGAATATCATTCGTGTCAGAGTAAAGGTCGACAGAACCCGGGTCATCCCCCATCAATAAGGTGGTGACAATGGCCCTGCGTAAATGCTCATTTGGCTCAATGGGCGATATTGTTTCAATAGTAATGGTTCCAGCATCGAAATTAATATGGCTGCGGGTTTTATATTTATCTGTATATTTTACGTAATCTTTAGGGCCTGCAATTAAAACTTCACGTAATCCCCAGATATTTTCAATATCATGAGCGAATTGCCCCATTAAGATATCAAATCCGTTAGTGTCTTTTATGTATTCTTCTTTGTATTCAATATCTTTTTTGCTTGAGCAGGAAATCAGAAGTGGGGTGAGCAGGAGCAGTGCCAGCAGTTTTTTCATTTTATGATGCCGTTGGATATTAGGATAAATTCCCATTTATTGGGTGATTTTTAAATATCCTGATTCACCCAATAAATAGCAGATATTAAAAGTTATTTTTCTGGTGGGGTGTAACCGTCGATTTTAATATCTTTCCCTTCAAACAAGAATTTCACCATTTCCTGCTCGAGCAATTTGCGATCTTCCGGATTCATCGTATTCAGTTTCTTTTCGTTGATCAGCATAGTCTGTTTGCTCATCCATTTCTGCCAGGCTTCTTTAGAGATTTCATTGAAAATACGCTTACCCAGTTCTCCCGGATAGAACTGAAAATCCTGGCCTTCGGCTTCTTGTTGCAAAAAAGTACAAAAAATAGTTCTGCTCATGATAAATCCTCAAATGTCGTTATGGAGCAAAAAATAATGGCGCACAAAATATGGGTTAATTTTATCCCAACTGCTGCAAAAGGTACTCAACGGGAGTTGCCAGCCCAATAGTTGCTGGCTGGTGTAAGTTATACCAAAGTCCTTTACTTTCATCCATGCAGGAATCAAAAGATAATATGTTGATTTTAATGGGTACGATATCCAGATGGAAATGACTGAAAGTGTGGCGAAATGAGTTTAGTTGCTCAGGTTGGCTGTGCGAGATCCCTGAATCTTCCAGCCACTGTTTGAGTGAGTTTTCATCAGTAAATTGCGGGAATGCAAATAATCCGCCCCAGATACCGGAAAGCGGGCGTTGTTCCAGCCAGACAGTATCACCATGCTGCATCAATAAAAAATACGCGGTTTTTTCAGGGATGGTCTGTTTCGGTTTTTTACCCGGATAATTGGCCCAGCTGTGATTAGCATACGCGATACAGCCTGCATTAAGCGGGCAAATCTCACATTTTGGTTTGCTGCGGGTACATACCATTGCACCCAAATCCATCATTGCCTGATTAAAATATTCAACACCCAGCGCAGGAGTAACGCGGGTACTGATGTCCCATAGTCGATTTTCTACGTCTTTTTTACCCGGCCAGCCATCAATAGCATAGCAGCGGGCCAGAACGCGTTTTACATTACCATCAAGGATTGGGAAATGCTTGCCCTGAGAGAGAGAAAGAATAGCGCCTGCGGTAGAGCGGCCTACGCCGGGTAATGCAACTACTTCATCAAAGGTGGTTGGGAATTTTCCTCGATGTAATTCAACTACCTGCTGAGCGGCTTTATGTAGATTACGGGCACGTGCGTAATAGCCAAGACCGGTCCACAGATGAAGAACTTCATCCAATGGAGCCGCCGCCAGTGAGGTAACATCAGGAAAGCGTGAAATAAACTTCTGGAAATAAGGTATGACTGTCGCAACCTGCGTCTGTTGCAGCATCACTTCTGAAAGCCAGACGTGATAGGATGTTTTTTCCAGCTGCCACGGCAGGGTTTTACGACCATAACGGTGATACCACTCAAGTACCGCCTGTGAAAATTGCTCGGCTTCCATCATTAGAATAATTGTCTTTATATCTGATAATCGTTTCGTGAACAGGATTGCAACATAGTGTAACCTCAGTGTAAACCCGAACTTTGTTTCGAAGCACCACACAATTTAACATTAAAGTTGTGCTTATGGGCACTGAACTTGATAAACTCAGCCATCTTTGCATAATTGCGCTCTCTTTAGGCAATCCTGCGGCACATAACGTCCCGGAAGCCAGAGCAAAAGCCTTTAAAACTGATAGAAAGTATCAATAGACAGTACCATGATAAATAACGTAATTTCACCGGAATATGATGAAAATGGCAGGGCTTTGCGCCGTGTCCGCAGTTTTGTGCGTCGGCAGGGGCGGTTAACGGCTCGTCAGCAACATGCACTTGATAATGTGTGGCCAAATATGGGTGTGGATTATCAGCCTGCACTGCAAGATATGGCAGAATTGTTTGGCCGTGACGCACCTGTTGTGCTGGAAATTGGTTTTGGCATGGGGGCATCTCTGGTCACGATGGCAAGCCAGAATCCGGAGAAGAATTTTTTCGGAATTGAAGTCCATGCTCCGGGAGTGGGGGCATGTCTGGCTTCCGCTGAAGATGAAAATATCAGCAATCTGCGTGTGATGTGCCACGATGCGATTGAAGTACTGGAAAATATGATCCCTGAACAGGGGCTGGAAATGGTTCAGTTATTCTTCCCTGATCCATGGCATAAAGCGCGGCATAATAAGCGTCGGATTGTACAGCCTGCTTTTGCTCAGATGATCAGAAATAAACTGAAAATCGGTGGTGTATTCCATATGGCAACCGACTGGCAGCCATATGCTGAGCATATGTTGGAAGTGATGAGCGACGCTGAAGGGTATCGCAACATTTCAGAAAGCAATGATTACGTACCACGTCCTGATTCACGTCCTGTCACAAAATTTGAGATGCGCGGTCATCGTTTGGGGCATGGCGTATGGGATCTAATGTTTGAGAGGGTAAAATAATGGCTAAAAACCGTAGTCGCCGTCTGCGTAAAAAATTGCGTATTGATGAATTTCAGGAATTAGGTTTTTCCGTCAAGTGGAACTTTCCGGCTGATACATCCGTCGAAGTCGTAGACAGCACGGTTGATGCTCTGATTGAGGAATTAATCGAGCCAAATGGCCTTGCACTGGATGCCAGTGGTTATTTGCAGTGGGAAGGTCTTGTCTGTTTACAGAAAATCGGTAAATGCACTGAAGAACACCGCCAGCTGATTGATAAATGGCTGAAAGATCGCGGTATGGAAGAAGTTGCCACATCTGAATTATTTGATATGTGGTGGGATTGATTCGCTGTTGAATTAAGAATTATGTAGGGGCTCATTGAGAGCCCTTTTTTGTCTGGAGAAAAAGTGGTGAAAGTAAGGTTCTCTAATGCGTTATTGGCAGATATCTTAGATGAAGTACGCCCTTTGATTGGCCAAGGAAAAGTAGCAGATTACATTCCTGCTCTGGCGGAAGTTCCGATAAATAATCTGGCGATGGCTATCTGTACGGTAGATGGTCAGGTCTTTAAAGCGGGAGATGCGGAAAAACGTTTCTCCATTCAGTCTGTTTCTAAGGTATTGAGCCTGACACTGGCAATGACACGCTATAAAGAAGAGGATATCTGGCAGCGAGTAGGCACAGAGCCTTCGGGGCAACCATTTAACTCATTGGTGCAGTTGGAACTGGAAAAAGGTATTCCCCGTAATCCCTTTATTAATGCCGGAGCATTGGTTATCTGTGATATGTTGCAATCACGCCTGAGTGCGCCTAAGCATAGGATGCTGGAGTTTGTACGTAGTCTCACAGGGCAAAAAGATATTGGTTATGATGAAGTTGTTGCCCGTTCAGAAATGGAACATTCTAGCCGTAATGCGGCCATTGCTTATCTGATGAAGTCATTCGGTAATTTTGAAAATGATGTGCTTACAGTACTGCAAACTTATTTCCAGTATTGTGCTCTGAAAATGAATTGTGTTGAATTATCTCAATGCTTTATTTACTTGGCGAATAAGGGACGGATGATCGATTCCGGTCAGCAAATTTTAAGTCTCCGACAAACCCGCCAGATCAATGCGCTAATGTTGACCTGTGGCATGTATGATGGTTCAGGCGAATTTGCTTTCAGGATTGGAATGCCCGGGAAATCAGGCGTTGGCGGGGGGATTGTCTGTGTTGTTCCGGGAGAGTTTACTGTAACAGTATGGTCTCCGGAACTGGATCGTGCGGGTAACTCTCTGGCTGGTTGTGCAGCATTGGAAAAATTAGCCGCCCGCATCGGACGTTCCATTTTTTAACTTGAAACATTAGCAGCTAATTGCAGTAGCTCTGAATAGAAGATAGAGGAGTGCAACGCTGAGGAGAACAGGAGAAGGTATGTTACGAAAAATTGTGGTTGCGGCATCACTGGTATTTGCTGTTCAGGCACAGGCTGGCTCAGAGTGCCGGACGACACTCAAAGATGACATTATTGTCACGGCCGATTCAGTTCAGATGATTGGTGAAAACAGGAGCCTGAAAATTATGCCAGATGGTTCTGTCTTTCGTAATGGTAAAGCACTATCGCTGAATGCCGATCAACGCAGCAAAGCAAAACAGTTTCAGCAACTTACCCGGCAGGATTTACCATGGGTGAAAAAAGAGGCTTTAAACCATCTCACAGACGCCCGTCAGGCGTTGGATAAAGTTGTCACTGAAACGATGGGAAAAGATAGCAATATCCGTGTTCGTTTGACTCAGCTGGAATCTGGTTTGAATAAGCAAATTGATAAAGTATTGGAAGCCCGTCCTGATGGTATTTTTTTCCATTACAAGGCAATCAAACAGATAGAAACGGAAGGAAAGGATCTTATCCAGCAGAGTTTGGGTGGAATATTGCAGGACAGTATTAACGAAATGAGCCGTAAAACAAGCAATCAAAATGGTGACGGCAAACAGATGTTAATGTCTCTTCTCGGCGGGCTGGGAGGTATGCAGAATGGCTTTGAGGCAGAATGGAAAAAGCAGGAAAAAGAGCTAAAACGCTTTAAAGGAGAAGTGTGCGATAAAGCCAATAAACTGGAACAGTT
This sequence comes from Xenorhabdus sp. PB30.3, assembly GCF_963895965.1. Taxonomy (NCBI): domain Bacteria; kingdom Pseudomonadati; phylum Pseudomonadota; class Gammaproteobacteria; order Enterobacterales; family Morganellaceae; genus Xenorhabdus; species Xenorhabdus sp. PB30.3. The sequence continues at coordinate 24,162 of NZ_CAWQMW010000177.1, forward strand.
GCGCACCAGCTTTTTGAATTCCATTAACTAAATCACAGTATTTCATATCAAATAAGAATCATGATGAAATTGATTCTTATTTGATTGACATCCTATATTGGGCATCTAGAATGCAAATCACTTTTTATACACATGATTACTTCAGGTGCCCTAATGAAAAAAATCCTGCCGATTATTTTAGCCTCATTATTTTCTGTTACTAGTCATTCCGCATTTAGCCAGCAATCTACAACATTTACGCCAAATTCAGTCATCACTCAGTCCGGGGATTATCTCACGGTAAAACATCATTCCGGAGAAACTAAGGTTAAGAAAAATCCTCAGCGAGTGGTTTTATTTGACTTCGGTACTTACGATTCAATGGCCAAATTAGGGCTATCTGAGCGTGTTATTGCACTGCCGAAAGAAAGTTTGCCTGAATATGTGAGTAGTCACGTATCTGAAAAGATGAATGATGCTGGCGGAATGAAATCTCCGGATTTAGAAAAACTGGCTGAAATAAAACCGGATTTAATTGTGATCACCGGGCGTCAGGATGATTTTTATGATCGTTTATCCCAAATTGCACCTACAGTGGATTTAAGCACGGATAATAAAAACTACCTGCCATCTGTTGAAAATAATCTGAAGCTATTAGGTGAACTGTTCGATAAACAAGATGCAGTAAAAGCACAGCAGGCTGATTTAGAAAAAACGATAACGACTGCGCAGGAAAAAGCAAAATCTTCAAATAACAAGGTGCTGGTTTTATTACATAATGCTGGCGAGTTATACCCGAATAATCAAACCGTTGTTTACAATGTGGTGAAAGCGCAGCGCGCTGAATTACCACCGAAATCAGATAACGATAAGAGTCGTCTTGTCACTGCGGAAATGATTGCTCAGGCAAATCCTGATGTCATCTTTATTATTGATCGCAGTAAAGCGATTGGAGCAGGGGAGTTAACAAAAGCTCAGTTTGAAACCGTTCAGGTGAAGTCAACCAACGCTTATAAAAATGGCAAGATAGTCTATCTGCAACCTGATTTATGGTATCTGTCTGGTGGCGGGGTAGAGAGCCTGACGCGTCAGGTGAATGCAATCGCTGATGCTTTGTAATCATACTGATTAAATGTGTTCATAAAATAAGGCTGCTCCTTGAGTTTCAAGGGCAGCCTTATTTTTGCAGAAGTCATTTTTACAGAAATAGTGCCATAAAAACGTTCTACAAAAACATTTCTAATAACGAATTCAGGAATAATTTTCCGTGTTTCGTGATCTGCCAGTGTGTATCACTTTCAGTGATATAACCTTTTGCCAGCGCCGCGTCGATTTGTTGCCGAATAGTGCTTTCCGGTAATCCGGTAAAATCACTGAAATCCTTTCGTGGCATTGCTTCCAGCAAACGAAAACGGTTCATGAAAAATTCAAATGGACGATCATCGTGATCCACTTGATGTTGCTTATCCAAATAACGCCCTTGCATATAACCGCGCGGATGTTTGGTTTTCACTGTGCGCAGAATACGCCCGTCTTCAAACGATATTTTTCCGTGGGCACCGCAGCCAATTCCCAGATAATCACCAAACCGCCAGTAGTTCAGATTATGCTGACATTGATAATCCTGTTTGGCATAGGCTGAGGTTTCGTACTGTTGATAGCCAGCTTCTGTCAATAACTTATGCCCTTGAGAGAAAATGTCCCATAGCGCATCATCATCTGGCAGGACTGGCGGGCGTGAGCCAAAACTGGTATTGGGTTCAATCGTCAGCTGATACCACGACAAATGAGGTGGTGAGAGTTCAATAGCCTGACGTAAATCGTTCAGCGCTTCATCCAGTGTCTGGTTAGGCAGGCCATGCATCAAATCAAGGTTGAAACTGCGCAGACCAAGGCTATCCGCCAGCCGCGCAGCTCGTTTTGCTTCTTCCGGGCCATGAATGCGCCCTAAGCGGATAAGCTTATCTGAGCCAAAACTTTGTACACCGATTGAAATCCGGTTAATACCAGCCTGTTGATAAGCACTGAAACGGTCAGCTTCAACCGTTCCCGGATTTGCTTCCATAGTAATTTCTGCCTGCGGAGAGAGGGGTAGTAGCTCCCTGACACCATCAAGCAACCGTTGCATTCCTTCCGCACTAAGCAAACTGGGCGTACCTCCACCGATAAAGATAGTGGAGACTTCCCGTCCCTCAACCATTGGCAAATCATGACGTAAATCTGCCAGCAGATGTTCGACATATTCCTGATGTGGTACATCCCCCTTTAATGCATGTGAATTGAAATCACAATAAGGGCACTTTTGCACACACCATGGAATATGAATATAAAGACTTAATGGTGGTAATTTAAGCATTACGCATGGCTTCCAACAGCATTTTTAAGGCTTGTCCACGATGTGAAATAGCACTTTTTTGTTCACGGCTTAATTCTGCTGCTGTACAGCCAAATTCCGGTGCGTAGAAAACCGGATCATAACCAAAACCGCCATTACCGGCTGGTTCACGGGTAATGAAACCAGACCAGCGACCGTGGAAGACCAGAGGGGTAGGATCTTCTGCATGGCGTAAATAAACCAGAACACAATTGAATTGTGCCTGACGTTGGTCATCAGGAACATCGCTCATGGCTTCCAGTAGTTTTTCCAGATTCTCCTGATCGGAGGCATCGGCTCCCGCATAACGAGCGGAATAAATACCGGGGGCACCACCGAGAGCATTGACGGATAGCCCTGAATCGTCAGCAATCGCAGGTAAACCGGTGACTGCCGCAGCATGACGGGCTTTAATGATGGCATTTTCAATAAAGGTTAAACCGGTTTCATCTGCGGAATCTACACCCAATTCAGTCTGAGCGACGATATCTAAACCAAAGTCAGCCAGTAAACCAGCCAGCTCCCGTACTTTGCCAGCATTTCCTGTGGCAAGAACAACTTTCTGCATTGTTTCTATCCAATTAACTTATTATTTATTAACCAATTAAGCTCGGAATTAACCACGCTAAAACATCAGCACGGAGAGCATTTAGCGCATACAGGATCAGAATCACAATCATGGCTGAGAAATCTAATCCTCCCATAGAAGGGAGAATCCGACGGATAGGAGCCATCAGTGGTTCTGTTAATTGGAGCAGAACGTAATCCACAGGGTTACGCCCCTGACTGATCCAGCTCAATAATGCGCGGGCAATCACAAGCCAGAATACCAGTTTTCCTGCGGCAGTCAGCAGTTCAATTATTCCAAGAGGGAATAGCTGGACAAGAAATTGTCCTGTTGCTAACCAGTAAGGCAGCATCAGTTTGAGCATGACGAGGATGTAAGCAAAAACAACCGATGCTGTATCAATAGGGCCAATAGCGGGAAGAACCCTACGTAATGGGCGTACCACGGGTTGGGTGATTTTAACGATAAATTGTGAGAACGGATTGTAAAAATCACAACGTACCCATTGCATCCAGACTCGAAGCAGTAAAACTGCGGTATATAAATCCAGAACTGTAAAAAAGAGAAAGTTTAAGAATTGCATGTAGCAGCCCTGATCAAATTATATTGGTTGTTTAAAATAATTTTTCCATTTCCTGTGCCCGGCGTATTGCTCCCTGCATAGCTTGGGATACAACTTCCGGCAGATGGTTTTCATAAAAAACGCGTAATGCCTCGGCAGTTGTACCACCTTTAGATGTTACCTGTTCGCGCAGGATAGCAAAAGGAAGTTCTGCCTGTGATTCAGCAAGTTTAGCTGAACCCATAGCCGTTTGCAGAACCAGTTCTCTGGCTGTTTGGCTGTCGAAGCCCAGACGCTCTGCTTCCTGTTGCATCGATTCCATAAACAGGAAGAAATAAGCCGGAGCACTCCCGGCAACGGCAATAATATCATTGATGCCTTTTTCATCGTTTACCCAGCAGACTTTGCCGACACTGTTCATTAATACCTCAGCAAACTGGCGATCATATTGATTGACCTGTTCAGGTGCGAACATGCCGCTGATCCCTTGCCCGATAAGCGAGGGCGTATTTGGCATAATGCGGATAATATTGAGATTTTCCTGCAAAAATGAGTAAAAACGGGAAAGAGGAATACCGGCGGCAATAGAAAGAACAAGTTTTTGCTCGAAATTGACTTGTGAACGCAAGGAACTACAAACTTCTTCCATCATTTGGGGCTTAACAGCCAAAACAATAACATCAGCTTCCTGAGCATAGCGAATATTGTCACTCTGGCTGTTGATGCCATATTTTTCTGCCAGAACATCACGGCGAATGGTATTGGGCGAGCAGACAGTGATTTGTTTGGCAGGATAGCCTTTGTTGATCAGACCCGCGATGATGGCATGAGCCATATTCCCCGCGCCGATAAACGTGATTTTTCTATTTTCCATGAAGAAATCGTCTCGAATATTAATGAGTTAATGTTGAGCTGTTAATTAACTTGCTGTAGACCCATATTCGCGGGCACCAAAAATGGCGGTTCCTATGCGAACTAAGGTTGAGCCACTGGCGATAGCGGCTTCCATATCATCAGTCATCCCCATAGAAAGTGTATCTATCCGTGGGTATTGTGCCTTTAATTTAATAAAAGCCTGTTCCATCCGACGAAAAATAGCGGTTTGCCGTTCATAATCTTCTTCTGGCGCAGGGATGGCCATCAGACCACGTAATACCAGATTAGGTAGTAAATCAACTGTTGCAGCCAGTTCCTCAAGTTCTTCCAGAAGAATACCTGACTTACTGTTTTCCCCACTGATATTAATCTGAATGAGGATATTGAGCGGAGCCATGCTTTCAGGGCGTTGCTCACTTAAACGCTGGGCGATTTTTAATCGGTCGATAGTATGGCACCAGTCGAAGTGTTCGGCCACTAAACGACTTTTATTAGACTGTAAAGGGCCGATAAAGTGCCACACCAAATCGTTGTGGTTAGCGAACAGTTGAATTTTTTCAACCCCTTCCTGAACGTAATTCTCGCCAAACTCCCTCTGGCCTGTGGCTATCGCTTTTGCGATGGCTTCCGCAGGTTTGGTTTTACTGACTGCAAGCAATGTAATTTCTTCTGGAGAGCGCCCGCATTTCTGAGCTGCAAGGGCGATGTTGTTCCTGACATCGTGAAGATTTTGTTCGATATTGTGCATAAGAAACTCAGGAGATTAAAAAATGAATATGGAAAAGTTAGTGGCCCTTAGTGTAAAGCATAATGCCTCCGATCTGCATCTTTGTGTCGGGAAAGTACCAATTTTGCGCATCAACGATGTGTTATACCCTCAGACACATTTGGCAGAGATTGATAATGACTTCATTAATACATGGAGCAACGGAATATTATCTGAAGAACAACAGCGGCAATTGAGGAGCACAGGGCATGTTGATTTTGTCGTGGAAATGTCGAATAAAAGAAGACTCAGAGGGAATTTATTCTATCAGCAGGAGTACCTTTCATTGGTATTACGGTTAATTTCTGACAAGTGCCCGACTCTGGAACAGCTATATGCACCAGATATTATTCAGCGCCTTGTTTTACCGGAGGAAAAGGGACTGGCAGAAAATGGGTTGATATTAGTAACAGGTGCAACCGGAAGCGGTAAATCAACAACATTATCAGCGATGATTAACACTCTTAATAATCATGTCAGAAAACATATCATTACACTGGAAGACCCGATAGAGTTTGTTCACCTAAGCAGGAATTGTCTGATACAGCAAAGGCAAATCGGGGAAAATGTGCCGGATTATCAGACTGCGCTGAAAGGGGCACTAAGACAGGATCCTGATGTCATTCTGTTGGGTGAGTTGCGTGATAAAGAAACGATCCGGTTGGCGCTAACTGCCGCTGAAACGGGTCATTTGGTTTTATCAACACTACATACCCGTGGAGCAATTCAGGCCATAGATCGGCTGGTGGATGTATTTCCCGTAGATGAGAAAGGATGGATATGCGCTCAGCTGGCAGGCAGTTTAAAAGCAGTTATTGCCCAGCAACTGCTTCCTGCTAAGGATGGAGGGAGAGTGGCTATTTATGAAATTTTAGTTGTCAATCAGGCTGTCAGCCATTTGATCAGGGAAGGGAAAAACCACCAGATAGCAACGTTAATGCAAACCGGAGCCGCTTGCGGAATGCAAACCTACGAGCAGAGCCGCCAACAACGCAGATTATCGGGATTGCTGGCGGAATAGCTGGCAAAATAGTGGAACAAATTCCTATGATTATAACTTCACTGTATTATTGGTTTACGATAATAATCTATTAATTATAAATAGCTTTTTATTATCAACAATGTTGCTCAAACCAGCTTTCCAAAATGACGACAGCAGAAGTGGAATCAACTTTGCCTTTATCAAGAGCACGATATCCGCCATGAGCAAATAGATGAGAGCGCGCTTCTACCGTTGTTAATCGTTCATCGTGCAGTTCAACCTGAACACCAAAGCGGCCATGTATACGATTAGCAAATTTTTTGGCCTGTGCAGTGACTGGCTGTTCGGTGCCATCCATATTGAGTGGCAGACCAACAATGACTAAATCTGGCTGCCATTCTTTGAGGAGCTTCTCAATCAGATCCCAATTAGGAGAACCCTCTTTGGCCTTGAAAGAATCTAGTGCTCTGGCTGTGCCGGTTATTTCTTGTCCTATAGCAGCACCAATACTGCGGGTACCGAAATCGAATGCGATCACTGTGCGGTTTTTCATCAGGCATGTCCTGCTTGTAATGCGAGATTGTGGATATTAATTCCCAATAAGGATGCAGCTTCACGCCAGCGATCAGCAACGGGGGTATTGAAAATAATTGAGGGATCAGCATTGACAGTAAGCCAGCTATTTTCCATAACTTCTTTTTCCAGCTGACCTTTTTCCCAGCCGGCATACCCCAGTGTCATTAAAATATTTTTCGGCTGACGTGGAGTGCCTAATGCTTCGAGCATATCTTTGGAGGTCGTTACCATCGTCTCATCAGAGATTCGTATACTGGAACTAAATCCGGACAGTGGCGTATGTAAAATAAAACCATGTTCTTCAGATAACGGTCCACCCGCCATAACCGGGCTGTTCAGATTGATGTTATCGTCTCTGTCTTCGGCAGAGATTTCTAATTTCTCAAGGATCCCCTGAATAGAAACCTGAGCTATTGGCTTATTGATAATTAACCCCATCGCACCGTTTTGATCATGTTCGCAGATATAAACTACAGAACGGTTGAAATAAGGATCAGTGAGCGAAGGCATAGCAATAAGGAAATGGTGCTGTAAGTTCATGTTTTTTGATGATGATTTTTACGATAAATGAATAAGGTGGCCCACACAGTATGCGAGCCTATACCCTTCGTCTTTCAAGCTGCCTCTTTGTTGGCTACGTTCGCTCACCCCAGTCACATAGTTATCTATGCTCCTGGGGGTTTACTCCCTTGCCGCCGCGATGCAACTCGAAATCCATTGGGTATATATCTATATAATAAATGGCAAATGCTACCAGGAAATGGCACCAGTTTAGCCTATTATACCGTTTGTTTACCCAATCGTTTTTCAATTGCATTCATCAGCATACCCGTAACAGAGACCTCAGGGAAAGCCGCTTCTATTTCACGTGCACACGTTGGGCTAGTAACGTTGATTTCTGTCAGACGATCGCCAATGATATCAAGCCCGACAAAAATTAATCCTTTTTCTTTCAGTACAGGTGCGACAGCGCGCGCTATTGCCCAGTCACTTTCTGACAGAGGTCGGGCTTCACCGCGTCCGCCTGCTGCGAGGTTTCCTCGTGTCTCACCTTGTGCCGGAATACGGGCGAGACAGTAAGGTACAGGTTCGCCGTCCACAACCAGAACTCGCTTATCTCCATCCTTAATAGCTGGCAGGAAGTTTTGTGCCATACAGAAGTGGCTGCCATGATTTGTCAGTGTTTCAATAATCACACCGACGTTAGGGTCATCTTGTTTCAGACGGAAAATAGAAGCGCCACCCATGCCATCTAATGGTTTAAAAATAACATCACCATGTTTTTGATGGAATTCACGCAGTGTGCTGGCGTTACGTGTTACCAGCGTATCCGGCGTTAGCTCAGGGAACCATGCAGTAAACAGTTTTTCATTACAGTCACGCAGGCTTTGTGGCTTGTTGACGATCAGGCTTCCTTTAACTTCAGCCCGTTCCAGAATATAAGTCGCGTAGATGAACTCAGTATCAAAAGGCGGGTCTTTGCGCATCAGGATAACATTCAGTGTATCAAGGGCAATATCCTGTTCATGACCAAACTGATACCACTGCTGAGGGTTTTCTTCCACAGTCAGCAAACGGGTGCGCGCACGGCCTTCCCCCTGATGCAGATAGAGATCATTCATCTCCATGTAATGGACTTCCCATCCACGTTTCTGTGCTTCCAGCAGCATGGCAAAACTAGTGTCTTTCTTAATATTGATGGATGAAATTGGATCCATCACTATACCGAGCTTGATCATTCTTTCTCCTTAACCCAGATCACCAAAACGAACTTGTAGTGCTGTAATTGCAGTGAGTGCCGTAGTTTCTGTCCGCAGGACACGAGGACCTAACAGGATATCAGTAAACTGGTGATTTGCCGTCATTTCTATTTCTTCGGCGGATAATCCCCCTTCCGGGCCAATCAGTAGGCGTACCTTTTCCACTGGCAACGGTAGAGTATTGATACTTTGGCTGGCACGAGGGTGCAGATTTAATTTTAGGCTGTTATCGGTTTCTGCACACCACGCTTCGAGTGACATAACCGGTCGGATCTCAGGGATCTGATTACGTCCGCATTGTTCACAGGCAGAAATTGCTATTTTTTTCCACTGTTGCAGTTTTTTTTCCAGCCTTTCCGCATCCAGTTTTACACCACAGCGTTCAGAAAGTAGTGGCGTGATAGTGTTAACACCCAGCTCCACCGATTTTTGGATGGTGAATTCCATTTTTTCACCGCGGGACATAACCTGACCCAGATGCAGATCTAATGGTGATTCGTGATCAGCCAACTCCCCTGTATGGATATATACTTTGACCGTCTTTTTACTGGCTTCTGTAATTTCTGCATTAAAAACCTGATTGCTTCCATCAAAGAGCTGCAACCGTTGACCGTTACTCATTCTAAGTACACGGCCAACATGGTTGGCGGCATCATCACTAAGGCTAATTTCAGCTCCTACAGTGAGAGGATCAGGGTGATAGATGCGGGGAATTCGCATATTTTTCTTTCCTTTTTTCTCCGGATAACCCCGGTATGGCATATGCTGCCATGATAAAGGAGCGCTGGTAGCCTAATCAAGTTGTCTATCAGGCAAAAAGACCTTGCGAGCTGGCTCGCATATTTATTTCATAATGGCAGTTTTAATAGATTTTTCATTGCTAATGACCTGTGGGAAAATTTAATATTCACCGTGTTCTGATTAACGTCAGGAAATAAATAAGGGATATCATTACAGGGATGTTATTTATGGAAGAAGTATTGAGCATTTTCGTGGATGGAAAAAATCAGTGGTTCAATAATCCAGTTAATCTGAATGATATAATAATTTCGTTTTTTTGCATTACTTTAGTTTTCTTAGCCATTATTGATATAAAGACTTATCAGTTACCAGATGTTTTCACTCAGCCTTTATTATGGTTCGGATTGGTGTTTAATAGCGGTGATAATTTAATTCCGATCAAGAGTGCGATATATGGCGCCATATCAGGGTATTTATTTTTGTGGGTATTATATTGGTTATGTCGGTGTATTTTTAAGAAAGAGGGGGTTGGCTATGGTGATTTAAAGCTGGCTGCTGCAATAGGAGCATGGATTGGTATAGAGATGATCCCTGTGTTGATGCTTCTGTCTTCAATCTCCGGACTGTTAGGGTTTGCGATTATCTGGCTGAAAAGGAGAAGTTATCCAGGGTTTATTGCTTTTGGGCCTTATCTTTGTTTTTCTGCCATACTTTTGATGTTTTTTTATCTATCTGGGATTAATATTATCGAGCTAGCTCAAGTTTAGATAACTCAGCATATTGTATATAGTCAGAAAACGATAGAAATATTACAGCTTAAAAGAGTGTACTATGACACTAAAAATAACAGCATTATTAGAAAATCAGGTTTTTGCACCCTACAAAGGAAGCTTAATCAATAAGCAGGGGTTAAGCTTATTAATTCAGGATCAAGAAAATACAATTCTTTTTGATACCGGCCCAGATGGCAGTTTTATCGATAACGCAAAGAAATTAAATATAGATTTATCGAAGATTTCTACAGTTATTGTTTCTCATGGTCATTTTGACCACTGTGGAGGTCTACCTTTTTTTTCTACGAACGCTAAAGTTATTTGTCATCCGGAGGTGAAAAACGAAAGATATTATGGTTGGTTAATAACGAAAAATAATGCTATGAAATTTAAAAAATTATCCAGACAGGTTAATTATGCCAATTTCGACACTTTTTTTTCAAAAGATGAAACTCACATTAATGATAGCTTTATTTATTCAGGTGAGATTAAAAAAGAAGAAAGTAAAAGTTATGGTGTGATTGCAGGTGAGAATTACTCTCCTGATTTTGTCAAAGATGAAGGAGCTTTAATTTATAAATCTCGACACGGATTAATTATTTTTATTGGCTGCGGGCATCGTGGTGTTATCGATATGGTTGAATTTTGTAAATCTATAACGGGTATCGATAAGGTCTATGCCATTATTGGCGGTTTACATTTACGTTATGCTTCTCCCTTGAAGCTATTGCGTATCAGGCGATATATTAAAAAAGAAAATATACAGCATATTTATGCTTGTCACTGTAGTGGTAGATGGGGAAGGTTATGGTTACCGAATGCGAAGAATCTTTCTACTGGGCAATCTATTGAACTTGGTTAGTATTAATTGGGAAATGAATGTAAGAATTGAAAATATGGGAGAGAGCAGGATTAGAGCCTATAGTACACATTAATTACATGGTAGATGTTAAAAGCATCTAATGTATTGGGCTACTTTCTGCATACAATAGATGTTAAAAGCATCTAGTAGGCTGGGTAGCTCCTGTATACGCTAGACGTTGGAAGCATCTAGCTGGTTTAGGCTATTCATCCTGCTTGCGCTAGACGTTGGAAGCATCTAGTTGGCCTTAAGCTGCCTACCTTACATAACCTAGACGTTAGAAGCATCTAATTATCTTAGGTTGGCTTGCTTATCTCTCCGTTGAAACCAAATCTAAATAAAGTGGGTTTTTTATTCAAGTTGATTTATTGCAGTATGGCTCATTGGTCACAACTTCAGTTTATTAATGAGTTATAAAAATAAAATAATGACAAATGTCACTTAATTTAGGAATTGTTTGTGTTTAATTGGTGGATTTGTTTTTTATATTTTTATTATAAGTTTTGTTCGTATTTAAATATAAAGTATTAAAGAGATTTTTGAAATGATAATTTTATTTTTTGTTATGGTGTTTTTTTCGGGGAATGACTATTTGAATAAAATATGGGTGCTACTATTCGTAACACCCATGATAATTTTAATTTATTGAGGCCACGCCATTTCGCCTTTCAGAACTTTTGCACTTAACTCAAGGCTGGATTCTTCCGCAAGGTTTGGATAATGTTTTTTCATAACTGAGATTAATGCTGTGGAATCTTTTGCTTTTGGTAATTCTTTCTCCAGTGTAGCCAGGTAATTTTGAGTAAAATTCACTGACTCCAGTGTCATGGCTGTATGACCGATATAATGACCTGGCACCACAGTTTCAGGTTGCAGGTTTTTAATTTGGTCTAATGTTTGCATCCAGTTCTGACGAGATGATTTAGTCTGAGTGTCCGCAATCCATACATGAATATTTTCAGATACAGTAACACCACCAACAACAGCTTTTAATTTAGGAACCCATACGAAAGTACGATCTGCTGCCGGGCCATTCAAACCTTCAACAATCAATTTTTCACCGTCTACAGTGAAAGTATTTCCTTTCAATGGCTCAGGGACAATAATTTTTTTCGGGGCCTGATCTTGCAGAACGCCACCCCAGTACGCCAGCTTGCCATCTTTGGTTTCATTGATAGCTTTAATCGTTTCTGGCGAAGCGATCACTTTGGCTTCAGGGAAAGCTTCAGTGATCACATCAAGGCCAAAGTAATAATCTGGATCAGATTGGCTGATGTAGATCGTCGTCAGTTTTTTCCCCGTCTTCTGGATCATTTTGACCAGTTCCTGAGCATCGCTTTTTCTGAACTGTGCATCAATCAGCACAACTTCATGTTCACCACTGATAACTTCAGAAGAGACAGGAAAAATGCTTTCTTCACCCGGATTGTAAATATCCATTTTAAGTTCAGCGGCCTGAGCGAATGTCCCCATTCCTAATGAGAATGCTGTGACCAGTGCGGTATTTAATATTGTTTTATGTACTGTAGTCTTGTTAGCCATCATCGAATTCCTAAATGCTTATCTGCTTGAATGGCGCCTATAATAGATTGCATACACCGATTGAAAAATCCCATAATTGGCAACTGTTTGTTGCATAAATCAATCGAATCAGCGTGGGGATACAGAAAAATAGATGGACAGGATCACAGCAGCACAGGTTTTTGTCACAATTGTTGAACAGGGTAGTTTGAGTGCAGCGGCAGAACGGCTTGATATGTCACGGGCAATGGTGTCACGTTATTTGTCTGAAATGGAACGATGGTCAGAAATTCGTCTTTTACATCGTACAACTCGCCAAATCAGCCTGACATCAGCGGGAGAACAGGCTTATCAGCGAAGCCTTAAGCTGATAGAACTGGCGGAAGCAATGCCGGTTCAACAATCGACAGAAGCTAAAACTCTGAAAGGGCAGTTGAGAGTAAGCTGTTGTCAGGCACTGGGAATGAGTGCACTGTCTGTGGCTATCCCCGAATTTATGCGCAAGTATCCGCAAATTGGGGTTAGTCTGGAAATCAGTAATAAAGCGACTAAGTTGGTTGAAGAGCGTATTGATTTAGCCATTCGTATTACTAATAATCTGGGACTGAATTTAATCGCCCGTCCGCTATCGACTTGCCGTTCTGTTATTTGTGCCGCTCCTTCTTATTTAGCCGGAAAAAGGCTTCCCCAGAAACCCGATGATTTGGCGATACATAATTGCCTGACTTATAACCTTTTTGACAAAAATTTATGGTTATTTGAAAAACAGGATGAACAATATTCGGTTCCTGTCAGCGGCACGTTAAGTGCTAATGAATCAACGGTTCTGATGGAAGCGGCTTTACAAGGAGCGGGTATTTCTATGCAGCCTTATTATTCCGTCTCACCCTATTTAAAATCAGGGCAATTAATTGAGTTATTACCTGATTATCAGCCTCAGACGATGGGGATTTACGGTATTTATGTCAGCCGTCAAAATATGCCCGCTACCTTACGGGCCTTATTGGATTTTCTGGTGGAGTGGTTTGATTCATCCTCTCACTGGCAGCAATTAACGTTGAAAAGCTGATGCTAATTTCTGAGGGAATAGCTTAGCCTGTTGTTTTAAATGGCTAATAAATATTTCAACCGGCTCGGAAGATGGGCGATGGAGCGGCTTAATTAAGCTAACGATAAAAGGAATTTCTATACTGAACGGCCGTATACAGAACCCCGTATTTTTATGCTGTGCTTTTTTATTCAGATAATCGAGAGCGGTCAGAGGATTGACAATCGATACTCCGATATCTTCACTGACCATAGCACATACTGATGATGCACTGTGGGTTTCCATAATCATCCTGCGTGAAACCTGATGTTCGTTAAATATCGCATCGATAAGCTTTCTGTAGCTGTCAGTAATAGAAAGGCTGATAAAGGGCTGATCATGAAAATCTTCTGGTGTCAGCTGTGGTTTTTGTGCAAGTGGATGGCTCTCCGGCAGAACGCAGACTTCATTCAATGTCAGTAAAGTTTCACGTTCAGTTCCGGCAGGTGTCTGCATATGTTCGGTTAAACCGATATCGTGGCGTTGTGCCGAAAGCCACTCTTCCAGTAGTGGAGACTCCTGTGGAATGATGGTCAGTTGTGCATCAGGATAGGATTGAATGAAACTGCGGCAGACTGAGGGTAATAAAGATTGTGAGAATACCGGCAAACAGGCGATAGATAGTTGCGCATACTCAAATTGGCGAATACTGTCCGCTGCATTGAGAATCCTTTCCAGCCCATAATAGGATCGCTGGACTTCTTCAAATAACCTCAGCCCTTGCGCGGTCGGGAATAAACGCCCTTTGATCCGGTCAAACAGTTTAAATTTCAACAGATGTTCTAAGCGCGCCAACTCACGGCTTACTGTTGGCTGTGAGGTTTTCAGTAAAACCGCCGCATCAGTCAGGTTCCTTGTGGTCATTACGGCATGAAAAATCTCTATATGTCGCCATGAGCAGGCGTGCATAGTGCTCTCCTTTAGACTTCACTTCGAGACTGTTTCACGAAGAAAATAGTCTGTTAGTGTGTACCATACAACGACGTGTTTAAAAATAAAGCAAAACAATATCAGAAATGAATAGTCTTTAGCAAAATAGATATTTTTCTTCCCGCCTTTTTGCTGACAATAATGAAGTATCTGCTGATTTTGTGAGAATGCTTCAATGACAATACCCACTATGACTGTTAATTCAGGTACTGATAATTCAGGCAATAATTTTACGCCAGAAAACCTTCTTGCTTTGCCCGCGGTTTACGGAACGCCATTATGGGTTTATGACAGCGATATTATTAGCAGACAAATTGGGAAGCTAAAGCAGTTTGATGTTATCCGTTTTGCACAGAAAGCCTGTTCTAATACCCATATCCTACGCTTGATGAGGGAACAGGGTATTAAAGTGGATTCGGTATCACTGGGCGAAATTGAACGAGCTCTTCATGCCGGGTTTCAGCCCGGACGTGATAAATCTGAGATTGTATTCACCGCCGATCTTATTGATGAAGAGACACTGGAGCGTGTCATTGAGCTAGATATTCCTGTCAATGCCGGTTCCATTGATATGCTGGAACAGATTGGTCAGCGTCAGCCAGCACATCCGGTTTGGCTGAGAATTAACCCCGGATTCGGGCATGGTCATAGCCAGAAGACCAATACGGGTGGTGAAAATAGCAAACATGGGATCTGGTTTCAGGATTTGCCTTTAGCTCTTGAGAAAATTCATCAATACAACCTGCATCTGGTTGGTTTGCATATGCATATTGGTTCTGGTGTTGACTACCAGCATCTGGCTAATGTTTGTAATGCGATGGTGGAACAGGTTGTATCGTGTGGAGTAGATATTCAGGCAATTTCAGCAGGCGGAGGATTATCCATTCCCTATAAAAACGGTGAGGAAGCCGTGGATACTTGCCATTATTACAATTTATGGCATGAAGCCTGCCAGCGTATAGAGCAGCACTTGGGACATCATATTAAGCTGGAGATTGAGCCTGGTCGTTTTCTGGTTGCTGAAGCCGGGGTTTTGATGGCAGAAGTGAGAGCGGTAAAGTCAATGGGAAACCGTCATTATGTGCTGGCGGATGCCGGTTTTAATGATTTGATGCGCCCAGCGATGTATGGCAGCTATCACCATATTTCTGTTTTGCCTGATAATCGTGACGGAAAGCATAGTGATATTGGGAAATACAGCAGTGGTTCTGGCTTGAGAGAAACACTAGTGGCAGGGCCATTATGTGAATCGGGTGATGTTTTTACCCAGCTGGAAGGAGGGGAGGTCATCCCGCGTATGTTGCCTGATATTTCTGTTGGTGATTATCTGATTTTTCATGATACCGGTGCTTATGGTGCATCGATGTCTTCAAACTATAATAGCCGCCCTTTGATTCCGGAAATATTGCTTGTTGAGGGACAGCCTCATTTAATTCGTCGTCGACAGACAATACAGGAATTGTTATCACTGGAAGAAGTGTAAAAAAAACGGGGCTGTGATGTGCCCCGCTTTGTTTACTATTTACTTATCACTTGTATCAGCATTAAGCCGCTTTGATTTGCTTATTCGCTTTTTTTGTTGCATTAGGTACAGAGAGTGCGTCTGCTTCAAATTCATCAACATTGATTGAACGCAGTCTGCTGGCTTCCGCTCGTTTCAGAATATCAGCTTCTTCTTTGGTGATCTTATTATCAGATAATGCTTTTTCAGCTAACTGATCCAGACGTGTAAAGCCCAGATTTTTGCCTGCTTCACGGCTCAGGCGGGCATGAATAGGCTCTGCAGCAATAACGTCATGCAGGGCTTCTTCCAGTAATCCATGAGGATTATGCTCGCTTGGTGTCAGATACTGACCACGACCAATCCGATCACGGGTTGCAGAAGGAGTCTGTAATATCTGAGCCAGTTTGTGATCCAGTTTATCCGCTGGAGCAGTGCGTGAACGACCCAGAGGGAAGACAATTCCTCGCATTAAACCAGCCACCAGACGGTTAGGGAAGTTACGCAGTAAGTCATGCAGAGCCAGTTCCGCCTGATACAGAGCATCTTCTACCGCCCATTGTACTAATGGTAAGTCTTCTTTCTGGCGCCCTTCATCTTCATAGCGTTTTAAAGTGGCACTTGCCAGGAAGATTTGGCTCAGAATATCACCCAGACGGGCTGAGATGCGTTCACGGCGTTTCAGGCTGCCACCCAACACTCCCATGGAAACATCAGACATCAGGGCAAGGTTGGCACTCAGGCGATTGATGAGCTGATAGTAACGGCGGGTTCCATCATTAACAGGTGTGCTACTCGTTCTGCCATTAGTAATACCTAACCAGAGGCTACGCAGGGTATTGCTGGCAACATGCCCGAGGTGACCAAACAGCGCTTTATCAAATGCTTTGACATCATTTTTCTCAGCCGCAGCTATTTCAGCCAGTACATAAGGATGGCAGCGAATGGCGCCCTGACCAAAGATAATCATGCTACGGGTCAGGATATTCGCACCTTCTACAGTGATGGCGATAGGTGCGCCCTGATAAGAACGGGCCAAAAAGTTAGATGGGCCAAGGCAGATACCTTTACCACCAGCGATATCCATTGCATCAATGACTGCACGCTGACCTCTGTGGGTACAGTGATATTTCACGATAGCCGACAGAACAGCAGGTTTTTCACCCATCATAATGCCGTTTGTGATCATCGTTGCTGCTGCATCCATCAGATAAGAGTTACCGGCAATACGGGCCAGAGGTTCTTCAATACCTTCCATTTTACCGATAGGCAGTTTGAACTGACGGCGAATGTAGGAGTAAGCACCAATAGCCATAGCGATACTTTTCAGCCCGCCAGTTGCGTTGGACGGCAGAGTGATACCACGGCCAACTGACAGACATTCAACCAGCATACGCCAGCCTTGCCCAGCCATTTTCGGCCCACCAATAATGTAATCGATAGGAACGAAAATATCCTGACCACGGGTTGGTCCGTTCTGGAATGGAATATTCAGTGGGAAGTGGCGATGACCGATTTCAACACCCGGGGTATTGGTTGGGATAAGAGCACAGGTAATGCCCAGAGATTCTGTCTCACCCAGTAAATGGTCCGGGTCATACAATTTGAATGCCAGCCCCAGTACAGTCGCGATAGGTGCAAGAGTGATATAGCGTTTATTCCAGTTCAGGCGCATACCAAGAACTTGTTCACCTTGCCATTCGCCCATACAGACGACACCAGTATCCGGAATTGCACCTGCATCAGAACCGGCTTCCGGGCTGGTCAGAGCAAAACAGGGAATTTCTTCACCACGGGCAAGACCGGGCAGGTAATGTTTTTTCTGCTCATCGGTACCATAGTGCTGCAATAATTCACCCGGACCTAATGAGTTAGGTACGCCGACAGTGATCGCCAGAATACCGGAGACACCAGACAGTTTTTGCAGCACTTGTGATTGGGCGTAAGCTGAGAATTCCAGACCGCCATATTCTTTCTTGATGATCATCGCAAAGAAGCGATGCTCTTTCAGGTAAGCCCACAGCTCCGGAGGCAAGTCAGCTAATTCGTGGCTGATTTGGAAATCATTTGCCATACGGCAGGCTTCTTCCACAGGGCCATCAATGAATGCCTGTTCTTCAGCAGTGAGTTGCGGTTTAGGGTAATTGTGCAATTTTTTCCAGTCAGGATTGCCACGGAACAAATCACCTTCCCACCATGTTGTACCTGCATCAATAGCTTCTTTCTCTGTTCTGGACATGCTTGGCATAACTTTACGGAATGCTTTCAGGCCGGGAGCGGAGAATAAAGAGATTCGGGTCGGGGTGAAAACAAGAGGGAACAGGATAATAGCGAGTGGCAGCAGTAGCCAGTAGCTCCATAAGCCGGTAACACCCATAATGAATGTATAGGCAATAAGCAGCAGGCTGCTAACAGTCAGGCTGACTTTGCGGTAACAAAGCCCGCCAATTAAGGCTAAAAATAAGATGATACTGAGGACGGTCATAGTAAAACTCCTGTAAATCTCAGGTTGAGTTGTCAGAGGTCTGACCTGTTGTGATGTTCTTCTTTTTTAGATGAGGAAAAGGCTTTTATCAATATATTTACATCTTAATTACAATCTAGCTCACAAAGTGATTGCTGTTTTTGCTGTGATAGTTTCGTCAGGGTGTAATGAAATCTTCTTTCAGGAGGGGGAATCCGTTACACTGAATAGCTGTTGTTATTAATCCCGAAGACCTTTCCTTTCAGGAGTATGAGCCCCATGTATCAAGATCTGATCCGCAGTGAATTATCTGAAGCCGTAGAGACACTGACCAACTTTCTCAACGATAATGCCAATATTGATGCCATTCAAAAAGCGGCGGTTTTGTTGGCAGATTCATTCAAGGCGGGAGGAAAAGTACTTTCTTGCGGCAATGGTGGTTCACATTGTGATGCCATGCATTTTGCGGAAGAGTTGACAGGCCGTTATCGTGAAAACCGTCCGGGATACCCTGGTATCGCTATTTCTGATCCCAGCCATCTGTCCTGCGTGAGTAATGATTTTGGCTATGATTATGTGTTTTCCCGCTATATCGAAGCTGTTGGCCAGCAAGGTGATGTTCTGCTCGGAATCTCAACCTCAGGTAATTCCGGTAATATTATTAAGGCAATTGAAGCTGCCCGTGCGAAAGGGATGAAGGTGATCACCCTGACCGGCAAAGATGGCGGCAAAATGGCCGGAACAGCGGATGTTGAAATTCGTGTGCCTCATTTCGGTTACGCGGATCGTATTCAGGAAATTCATATCAAAGTAATCCATATTTTGATTCAGTTAATTGAAAAAGAGATGGTAAAAGCCTGATTGCAGCGTGTTAATAGAAACCAGTGTTAACAGAAATCAGCGTTAACAGGTATCAGGTTCAGGTTAGAGGTAGGCAATGTGTGAATTACTTGGCATGAGTGCCAATGTGCCAACGGATATCATTTTCAGTTTGAGCGGTCTTATCCAGCGAGGCGGGAATACAGGCCCTCACAGGGACGGCTGGGGAATTACTTTCTATGAAGGTCTTGGGTATCGAACCTTCAAAGATCACCAGCCCTGTTATCATTCTCCTGTTGCCCGTTTTATTCAGGGCTATCCGATTAAATCAGAGGCTATTATTGCCCATATTCGTCAGGCTAACCGCGGCAATGTATCCCTTGTGAATACTCATCCGTTTACCCGTGAATTATGGGGAAGATACTGGACTTATGCCCATAATGGTCAATTGAAAGGGCATCGTAACCTGAAAACGGGAAACTATCGTCCGGTTGGTGAAACTGACAGTGAATGGGCATTTTGCTGGATACTGCATCAGTTATCGGTGAAATATCCTAAACGGCCTTCCAACTGGCCAGCGGTATTCCGTTTCATCGCATCACTGGCAGATGAACTTCGGGAAAAAGGTGTGTTCAATATGCTGCTATCTGACGGGCGATTTATGCTGGCTTATTGCTCGACACAATTGCACTGGATTACCCGCCGTTCTCCTTTCGGTAAAGCAAAATTGCTTGATCAGGATATTGAAATTGATTTTCAGGAACATACGCAGCCTGATGATGTGGTATCCGTGATTGCAACTTTACCTTTAACGCATAACGAAGAGTGGCATAAAATTGAACCGGGAAGTTATGCATTATTTCACCTTGGTGAACGCATAGTCTGACGGAGTTTGGCTATCTGGTTGAGCTACCTGATTTAAAACATATTGTCCTCTGATGACTTTAACAGTTGCAGGTGTGCTATGTTGAACGAAATATTCATAAGCAGGCTGCAACTGTTTCCAAAATGGGTAATTGACGTTATTGTGATGGCGTTTCATATTTGATGACGTCATCCTGAAGGGGTAAATGTCAATTTTAATTTCTCGTTGTCCACGATGAAGCGCACTTTCTGCATATCGGTATATTTCATCCATATAAAGATTGGTCATGGCATAGCAGCCAATAGATTTACATGCACCATGGATCATTAAATTCTTGCCGGAATACCCCCGGTATTTATCGAATTGATTGGGAAAGCCTATATTAATGGCTCGGTAGTAGCTGCTGTCGGGTTTTAACTGTTTAAGGCTGACGTGGTAAAAACCTTCCGGGCTTTTTAAGTCCCCTTTCAGGGTCTTAGGGCCAAGCCCTCCGGAGTAATTACAGATAGGATATTGCCGGATTAATTGATAATGGCCTGTGCTGTTTTTGGTGTAGAGTTCAAGTATTTTTTCTTCTTTGAATATTTGAATGAAGACATCAGAGCCGAGCTGTTTTAATGGTGATTTTTCACTTAATTGTTTACTGCCTGATAATAAGCCCTGAGCCTGAGTAAATGCTGATACACTAACGAGAAACCAGCTCAGCGAAAAATAAAGAATACTTTTTTTCATAATATAACCACCTAAGAAGGTAATAACTTAATGACATCCTGCGATTGAGGTTATCATGTCGTGGCAATATGCTGAGTAAATATAACAACGATATTTTGTACCCATAAAAAGACAGTCTGGTTAAAAAGTCCTCCGTAGTAGGGAAAAGTGATGATTGTGCTCGGCTTTATCGAGTAGTTAACGGTTCAGCAGAGAAATTATTCTTATTTGCTTGAGCTAAATCACTCGATTAGTCAGACAGCGTTTGGGGGAAATGTTAGAATCGTTGCCGGCGAAACTTAAGAGAATATTGTAACGATTATCGGCATGAATAACTTGAGATATATGCCGCTCAAGCTGTTTTTTATTACTGAAGTCGCTGCATCACCCCGCGGAAATACCACTGGGTGATCTGTAGCATATGATTTAACTGATAAACTTGTGCAAATCTTATGATTAAAATTAAAAAAGGACTCGACCTCCCGATAGCAGGAGCGCCTGCCCAAGTTATAGAAGATGGTCCGACAATTCGCCATGTCGCCTTATTAGGCGAAGAATATGTTGGAATGCGTCCTTCTATGCTGGTTAAGGAAGGTGAGCATGTTAAAAAAGGGCAAATTCTTTTTGAAGATAAAAAGAATCCAGGGGTAGTATTTACCAGTCCCGCAAGTGGGAAAGTTGTAACCATTGGACGTGGAGAGCGCCGTGTACTGCAATCTGTTGTGATTGAGGTTAATGGTGACGAACAAATAACGTTTGATCGTTATGAGCGTACAGAACTTGCAGGGCTGACCCGTGAACAGGTAGAAAAAAACCTGCTTTCATCAGGAATGTGGACGGCATTACGTACACGTCCTTTCAGTCGTTCTCCTGCTCCAGGCTCCACACCAAAGGCAATCTTTGTTACGGCAATTGATACTCAGCCACTGGCGGCTGATCCGTCCGTTGTTATTGCAACACAAGAAGAGGCTTTTGTTGATGGTCTGAATGTTCTGTCAAAACTGACAGAAGGAAAAATCCACGTTTGCCACGGCGCGGGGAAAATTCCGGCATCGGGGAACAATCCTCAAATTACTTACAGTCAGTTTACCGGGCCGCATCCCGCTGGATTGGTTGGAACACATATTCATTTCATTGAACCGGTCAGTGCTCAGAAAGCAGTATGGCATCTTGGATATCAGGATGTTATTGCTATCGGTAAGCTATTCACAACCGGTGAATTGTATACTGATCGCGTCATTTCTCTGGCGGGGCCGCAGGTTAAAACACCGCGTCTGGTTCGTTCCCGTCTGGGTGCTGACTTGCTGGAAGTGACTCACGGGCAGTTGAAAGAGGGTGAAAACCGTATTATTTCCGGTTCAGTACTGTGTGGCGCTAAATCAGATGAAGCTCATCATTATCTGGGCCGTTTCCACACTCTGGTCTCTGTTCTGTCTGAAGGCCGTGAGAAAGAATTATTTGGCTGGATAGCTCCCGGTACAAATAAATTCTCCATTACCCGCACCACCATCGGTCATTTCCTGAAAAAGAAGCGGTTTGCTTTCTCAACTTCCACAAATGGCGGAGATCGCTCCATGGTGCCAATCGGCAACTACGAGCGAGTAATGCCACTGGATATCATGGCTACTCACTTGCTTCGTGATCTGCTGGCTGGGGACACTGATGGTTCTCAGGCTCTGGGTTGTCTGGAGTTAGATGAAGAAGATTTGGCACTGTGTACTTATGTTTGCCCGGGTAAATATGAGTATGGTCCGGTACTGCGTGAAGTGCTAACTAAGATTGAGCAGGAAGGGTAATTCATGGGCCTGAAAAATTATTTTGAAAAAGTAGAACATCACTTTGAGGCCGGTGGCAAGCTGGAAAAATATTATCCTCTCTATGAGGCAGTGAGCACCGTCTTTTACACGCCGGGCACGGTGACAAAAGGGAAAACTCACGTCCGTGATGCCATCGATCTCAAGCGTATGATGATTCTGGTATGGATGTCTGTTTTTCCGGCGATGTTCTGGGGAATGTATAACGTCGGGAATCAGGCGATACCAGCCCTGACCCATCTATACAGCGGAGAGGCATTACAGCAGGTTCTGTCTTCAGACTGGCATTATATGCTGGCTCAGTATCTTGGTGCATCACTGACACCGGATGCAGGGTGGGGCAGCAAAATGCTGTTGGGCGCAACCTATTTCCTGCCAATTTATGCGGTTGTTTTTGTTGTTGGGGGTTTTTGGGAAGTTTTATTTTCCATTATCCGTAAACATGAAATCAACGAAGGCTTTTTTGTCAGCTCGATTCTGTTCGCACTGATTGTTCCGCCAACGCTGCCATTATGGCAGGCGGCACTGGGTATTACGTTTGGTATTGTTGTCGCAAAAGAAATCTTTGGCGGAACCGGGCGTAACTTCCTTAACCCAGCGCTGGCAGGCCGTGCTTTCCTGTTCTTTGCTTACCCTGCGCAAATCTCAGGTGATCTGGTCTGGACTGCGGCTGACGGCTTTTCCGGTGCGACTCCGCTCTCTCAGTGGGCGAATGCAGGCCAGCATGCTCTGATGAACACCATTTCAGGACAGCCTGTAACATGGATGGATGCTTTCCTTGGTAACATCCCGGGTTCAGTGGGTGAAGTTTCCACTCTGATGATTTTCATCGGTGGTGCCATTATTCTGTTTTCCCGTATCGCTTCATGGCGCATCGTTGCTGGTGTCATGGTCGGTATGATTGCCATGTCCTATCTGTTCAATGCAATTGGTTCAGATACTAACCCGATGTTTGCTATGCCTTGGTACTGGCACATGGTTCTGGGTGGTTTCGCATTTGGCATGATCTTTATGGCTACAGACCCGGTATCTGCTGCATTTACGGATAAAGGTAAGTGGGCATACGGTATTCTGATCGGGGTCATGTGTATTCTGATCCGGGTTGTGAATCCAGCTTACCCAGAAGGGATGATGTTGGCGATTCTGTTCGCTAACCTGTTCGCGCCACTGTTCGATTATCTGGTCGTGCAGGCCAATATTAAGCGGAGAAAAGCCCGTGGCTAATGATAAACCAAAAAATAATGACAGCATCGGCAGAACGTTTCTCGTTGTTTTTGTGCTGTGCCTTGTATGTTCGATTGTCGTTGCTGGTTCAGCCGTAGGTTTGAAAGCGCAGCAGCAGGAACAGAAACTGCTGGATAAGCAGCGCAATATTCTGGATGTTGCCGGTTTGCTCAAGCCAGACATGACAACAGCAGAAATTAAAGAAGTGTATGACAGTCGTATTCAACCTGAATTGCTTAATTTGAAAACGGCAGCACTTGAAAAAAGTGATGGTAAGTTTGACCTGAATAACGCTCTGCGCAGTGATGAAACCAGTATCGCTTTGTCATCGAAACAGGATTTGGCAAAAATCCGTCGTCGCGCTGATATGGCAGAAATCTATCTGGTAAAAGATGATCACGGAAAAACAACTGAGCTGGTATTGCCAATCTACGGTTCAGGTTTGTGGTCAATGATGTATGCGTTTATTTCTATTGATGTGGATGGCGTAACATCTCGCGGCATTACTTACTATTCTCACGGCGAAACGCCGGGTCTGGGTGGTGAAGTTGATAATCCACAATGGCGTAAGCAATGGGTTGGTAAAAAACTGTATAACCCGGAAGGTGCTCCGGCGATTAAGATCGTTCGTGGTGGAGCCGGTGATAATCCTTACGGTGTAGATGGTTTATCCGGAGCGACTCTGACTTCCAACGGTGTTCAGCATATGTTTGATTTCTGGTTGGGTGATAACGGTTTTGGTCCGTTCCTGAAAAAAGTACGCGAGGGAGCCCTGAAAGATGGCTGATAGCAAAGAGATAAAACGCGTCCTGCTTGGGCCGTTGTTTGATAATAACCCGATAGCATTGCAGGTTCTGGGGGTATGTTCAGCATTGGCTGTAACAACCAAACTGGAAACTGCGCTGGTAATGACGATTGCTGTAACACTGGTAACAGCATTCTCTAACTTCTTTATTTCATTGATTCGTAACTACATTCCTGGCAGTGTGCGAATCATCGTACAGATGGCGATTATCGCATCGCTGGTTATTGTGGTAGACCAGATTTTACAGGCGTATGCCTATGAAATCTCAAAACAGTTATCTGTGTTTGTTGGCCTTATCATCACTAACTGTATCGTAATGGGCCGCGCAGAAGCCTATGCTATGAAAGCACCACCGGTGGAAAGCTTTATGGATGGTATCGGTAACGGCTTGGGCTACGGTGTTATTCTGTTGCTGGTGGGTTTTTTGCGCGAGCTGTTTGGCTCAGGAAAACTGTTGGGCATTACAGTGATGGAATCCATCAAGAATGGCGGTTGGTATCAGCCTAATGGCTTGTTCCTGCTGGCACCAAGTGCATTCTTCATCATTGGTATGCTGATTTGGGGTCTGCGGACTCTGAAGCCTGAGCAGGTTGATAAGGAGTAACAGGCAACATGGAACATTATATTAGTTTGTTTGTCCGTGCCGTCTTTATCGAGAATATGGCGTTATCCTTCTTTCTCGGTATGTGTACTTTTCTGGCGGTATCCAAAAACGTAAAAACCGCTTTTGGTTTGGGCGTTGCCGTAACGGTTGTTCTGGGAATTTCGGTTCCTGCCAACAACCTTGTTTACAATCTGGTACTCCGTGATGGTGCCCTGATTGATGGCGTTGACCTGAGCTTCCTGAACTTCATTACCTTTATCGGTGTGATTGCCGCACTGGTACAGATACTGGAAATGATCCTTGACCGCTACGTTCCCGCCCTTTACAACGCATTGGGGATTTTCCTGCCGTTGATTACGGTAAACTGTGCGATTTTTGGTGGTGTTTCTTTCATGGCCCAGCGCGACTATAACTTCAGCGAATCCATCGTATATGGTTTCGGTTCAGGTATGGGCTGGATGCTGGCAATTGTTCTGATGGCCGCAATCCGTGAAAAAATGAAATATGCGGATGTTCCGGCAGGTTTGAAAGGACTGGGGATCACCTTTATTACCACCGGGCTGATGGCATTGGGCTTTATGTCCTTCTCCGGCGTGCAGCTCTAAAGGCGGGAAGAATTCATGGATATAATCATTCTAGGCGTAGTAATGTTTACCCTGATTGTGTTGGCACTGACAGCAATGATTTTGTTCGCAAAATCGAAGCTGGTGAACACCGGGGATATTAAAGTTGAAGTCAACGGCGATGAGGATAAAAGTTTTACTGCTCCTGCCGGTGACAAGTTATTGGGTATGCTGGCTAATCAGGGGATTTTTGTTTCCTCTGCTTGTGGCGGCGGCGGTTCTTGTGGTCAGTGCCGTGTAAAAATCAAGGACGGTGGCGGTGACATCCTGCCTACCGAACTGTCTCACATTAACAAGCGCGAAGCGAAAGAAGGCTGCCGTCTGGCATGTCAGGTTAATGTTAAGCAGGACCTGAAAATTGAATTGCCGGAAGAAATATTCGGCGTTAAAAAGTGGGAATGTGAAGTTATCTCTAACGATAATAAAGCGACTTTCATTAAGGAATTAAAACTGAAAATTCCTGATGGGGAAGTTGTACCATTCCGCGCGGGTGGTTACATTCAGATTGAATGTCCGCCACATGTTGCCCGTTATTCTGATTTTGATGTACCGGATGAATACCGCGAGGACTGGGATAAATTTAACCTGTTCCGCTATGTTTCTGAAGTGACTGAACCAACTGTTCGTGCCTATTCTATGGCGAACTATCCGGAAGAACACGGCGTAATTATGCTGAACGTGCGTATTGCAACACCGCCGCCAAGAAATCCTGACGTGACACCGGGTATCATGTCTTCCTATATCTGGTCACTGAAAGCGGGTGATAAAGTTACTATTTCCGGCCCATTCGGTGAATTCTTCGCGAAAGATACTGATGCAGAGATGGTCTTTATCGGTGGTGGTGCAGGTATGGCACCAATGCGTTCGCATATCTTTGATCAGCTGAGAAGACTGAGCTCCAAGCGTAAGATTACTTTCTGGTACGGTGCTCGTTCTAAGCGCGAAATGTTCTATACCGAAGATTTTGACCAGTTAGCGGCAGAGAATGAAAACTTCACATGGCATGTAGCATTGTCTGATGCGCTGCCGGAAGATAACTGGGATGGTTACACAGGCTTTATTCACAATGTCCTGTATGAAAACTATCTGAAAGACCATCCGGCACCGGAAGATTGTGAGTTCTATATGTGTGGGCCTCCGGTGATGAACGCAGCAGTCATTAAGATGCTGAAAGATCTTGGTGTAGAAGATGAAAACATCCTGTTGGATGATTTCGGTGGCTGATGATTTGAATCAGGCCATGATATATATCCCCACAACGGCAGTAAATTGTGCGGGTATATAACACTTTGATTTAACGATAAGCGCCCACATTTTGTGGGCGCTGACGATTCAGAAAGAGTAAGTTATGTTGAATAAAAAAATTATCAACTGGGGTGTAATGCTACTGGCGGCTATGCTGTTGTCAGCATGTGGTGGCCCTGAACAGCAGAATCTGAGTGGGCAAACGATGGGGACTTATTACTCCGTCAAATATGTTGCTGATTCATCAGTCCCCTCTCCGGAAAATATGCAAAAAGAGATTGATCGTTTACTGGAGGAAGTAAACGACCAGATGTCCACTTACCGACCAAATTCTGAATTGAGTCGTTTTAATCAAAGCCGTGAAGTGAATATGCCTTTTCCGGTATCGGCAGCCACCGCTAAGGTTGTTAAAGAAGCCATCCGCATTAATAAGCTGACGGATGGTGCGCTGGATGTCACTGTCGGGCCATTAGTGAATTTGTGGGGTTTCGGGCCGGAAGGGCGCGTAACGAAGACACCAACAGAGGACGAGCTGGCAACACGTCGCGCATGGATTGGCATCGATAATCTATCTGTTGAAGGTAATAGCCTGATTAAATCCATTCCTGAGTTGTATGTTGATCTTTCTTCCATTGCCAAAGGCTATGGCGTTGATGTCGTCGCAGAATATCTGGCTTCTCAGAATATCGGTAATTACATGGTTGATATTGGTGGTGAAGTCCGCACATCCGGTAATAATGGAAAAGGGACACCTTGGCGAATTGCGATTGAAAAACCCTCCGATAGCGGAATGACGCAAAGTGCTCAGGAAATTATTGCACCGGGTAATATGGCTGTAGCAACATCGGGTGATTATCGTAACTACTTTGAACAGAATGGCGTGCGTTATTCACACACGATTAACCCTAAAACAGGCCGACCCATCGCACACAATCTGGTTTCAATCACTGTTATTGCTCCGAGCTGTATGAGTGCTGATGGTTTTTCTACCGGGATAGATGTTCTGGGGCCGGAAAAGGGTATGGAAATGGCTGAGAAGCTGAACATTCCGGTCTTTATGATTGTCAAAACTAAAGATGGTTTTGAAGAACGTTATAGCCCGGCCTTTAAGCACTATTTACAACAGAAGAAATAAGAGGGAAGGTTATGGAAGTCTTTATCGCAGCCTTTATCTTTTTCCTGCTGGCCTTTGCGGGAATGGCGTTAGGTTATATTGTTAAACGCAAAAGCATTCAGGGAAGTTGCGGCGGTTTGGGAAGCATTGGTGTTGAGAAAGTTTGTGATTGCCCTGAACCCTGTGATGCCCGTAAAAAGCGCGAAGCAAGAGAAGCTGCTCGCCTTGCTCAGTTAGAGAAAAACCGCATTCTTTGATGTATTTTCGTTTTTCAAATCAATTGAGAAATGGGATCTGAAGTCGTTAAAAATAGCCCGCTGCCAGAAAAAGCAGTGGGCTTTATATTTATGGTGTATTAAGAGAGTGACACCTTTTATGCGCCTGTTGTAAGTAACTTTTTACCGAACTCATGGATATCCCAAGATCTTCTGCTACTTCTTTATAGCGCATCCCTTGCAGCTGAGTCAGCAGAAATGCCTGCCTGACTTTTATCGGTAGCTTATCAAGAGTGCTGTCTATCTTTTCTAACTGCTCCAGTAGCACAAGCTGATGTTCTGTTGGATAGGACGTGTTTTTCGGCACTGTACTGATATAGTCCAAATAATTCTCTTCGAGCTTTTTCCGGCGGTAATAATTAGCGATGGTTCTGCGAGCGATGATAATTAAAAACGCTTTGGGATAACGGATCTCAGCCATATCCGGATATTGCATCAATTTGATAAAAACATCATGGGTGAGATCTTCCGCATGGTTGAGACTGGCACAGTTCTGTTTGATCCAGCTCAGCAGCCATTCGTGATATTCGTTATAAAGCTGATGGGCTATTTCATTGTGTCCGAATGTGCTTTTTTGCACAGCCATGTGATATTGCCTGAATGAATAAATTTGATAATGATTATTATTTTTATTTATTGATGGAAGTCAATAGCAGATTGTATTAATAACCCTCTTAAAAATTAAGAGGGTATATTGCATGAGGGTTTAATACTAGTTAGAACTGCTGTGAAATGCTGAGTTTATAGTTGCGGCCAATGCCGGAAACAGCTTCCCCTAAGTATGGATAGTAATCTCGATTGAACAGGTTATCGACGGTGATACGAGCTTCAAGACCTTGTATAAAAGATGGTTTCCAGCTTGCAAACAGGCCGTGCAGGGCATAGCCTTTGGTTTTTGGCAGATCCCAACCTGTTGCCATTGGATCATGGTCAGATACTGAACGGTCTTGTTTACGAATAAACTCACCTTTCCACCCCATTGCCATGTGCCACTGTGGAACTTTAATGCCGAGCATCGCATGTGCAGATCTTGGAGGAATTTCAGTAATCCAGGTTTTATGCCCTATCCACGGATCACGCATGGAAGCATCACGTTGGCCGCGAATGGTGGAAAAGGAAAATTTTCCGAACAGTACCCTGCTATCATAGAAAGTCTCTATTTCCAATCCTTCTATGGTATAACCCGGCAGATTTCGATAATTGGAAAGTGGTTTTTCACAATTTGTATACGAAATACCATCTAACTGGGCTTTACAGTATATTCCACGCCTTTTGAAAATTTCGTTTTTGCCACGGTTGCGGAATAAAGTGGTACGGATTTGCAGGCTGTCACCTTCAAGCATTAAATCATCGAAATCAAGAATTGCACCGAGGCGGATACCCGTCATTCTCTCAACATCAAGATTCCGGCTTGAACCAGGAAGACTGCCGCTCGCCTGCACTTCATATTGCTCATCAACAACGGGTGCACGCCATGTGTGGCTGACATCAGCAAAAAGTGATAGGTTTTTGTGTGCCTGCCATATTGTACCTAAATGGGGAGACCAACCTGCGTAAGTTACGCTGCTGTAGTCATGATTAATTTCAGGTGACATATTGTTATAAGCAGATGCTTTGTTTTTTTCTCCGGTGTTTTTGATGTGATCATAACGAGCTCCTAGTGTTACGGTAACGCTGTCTATTTTCAGAGAGTCCTGAGTAAATAGGCTATAAGTTTGCTGAACTCCGGCTGGCATATAACCGGGCTGATAATAGCCATAATTAAATGTAGGATCTTTCTTTTTATTTTTATCAAACATTAGGACATCACGATCATTTCTATGCCAGCGGGCACCAACTAATAATTCATGCTCTATAAGATTGGTAGAGAATACGCTTTTATTACTGATATCAACCATGGTATCAGTATACTTAATCCAGCTTTTTTGTCCCATAAGTGATGCGGATGTGGGTTTTACATCCTTTATCTCAGGGCGTCGATCATTTTGTCTGGTATTTGAATAGGCTGAAGTTATGGTTAAATTTAACCAAGGGTTATCTTCTGGTGCGATATTCCATTTAGCTGAATAGTTTTGATCTATTTGATCTCGAAATACCAAAAGTTTTCGCCATGCATCATTCCAGCCATATTTTTCTATGTCTCTTTCAGTTGGTACATTCATTTTATCCCGTTTAGCAGCCCACGGTTGCCAGCCATCTGACTCCGAACGCATAGCAGATAAGCTGACAGTATGCGTGTCATTAGGATAGAAATTGGTTTTTAATAAATAGGAAGTTTGATTGTTTTGAGAAAACTCAAAACGTGTCCCATCGGGGCGCTTGATATTATGGCCATCACGTTTGCTGAAATACAGCAAGCCATCCGCGTAGCCATTCGGATCTCTGCCATATAATGCAGCGCTGTTGATCCACTGCCTGTCATTGGTATGGAAGCTTTGCTTAATAAACCCACCCCAATCTTCATCAGGGCGCAATAAGTCATTGGCATCTTTAGTCACAACTTTAATCGAGCCACCAAATCCACCATTACCATTCAAAATATTGTGCGGCCCTTTATCGACATCAATGCGTTTGATTAATTCCGGCTCAATGAAGATAGATCCCTGACGGTATTTTTCAAACCCTTTTGGGGCATCATCCAGTGTCACTTTGACATCTTCTTGCTCTCCCATTCCCCAGATATTTAATGTCTGCCCACCGGGACGTGGTGAACCAGCCATCGAAACCCCGGGAAGCTGTCCGAGCAGCTCAGCAATATTATCCGCCTGAGTCCTGTCAATATCTTCCTTTTTGAGTGCTGAGCTACCCGCACTGGTACTGTTACGAGTGCTTCCCAGAACAGAAAGCGTTGATAGATGCATCACCTCATTTTTCTTTTCTGGCTTTTGGTCAGAAGGATTTTCAGCAGCTGTAACTGAGCTGGAAAATGCTGTTCCCAGCACCAGGGTGCCAGAAAATGTTCCGTTTAAAATTTTTCGGATAAAAGTTGCGATTGGGCGTTTTCCTAAATTTTGACTATTATTTGCCATAAATTTCCCGAAATATGTCTGTATGAAATATTGCATTGCTATAAGTCACCTAAGAGAGCAAATCGGGCAGATAAAAATGAGAATTATTTTTATCAGCAAGGTTTACGACAAAGAGCTTATGGATGTTATGGCATAGAAAGCCAGGACACCCATTTGCAAGGTTATTTCCGTAAGTGCAAGGGGTTAGTCAATGAAGAAGATTCTTAGTGCTCTATTTCTGGTTGGAGTTGTGGCATTCATTGCGGGCTGTGATGATGCAGCCAAAAAAGCGGAAGATTCAACCAAACCAGTTGAAGATAGTGCAACGCAAATGAAGACGGATTCAGGGCAGAACAGCTTGGATACAAAGGAAAAGCCACAGGGAATGCAAGATAATGCTAATCATGAAGACCAGAAAGCGGTAGATAATTCCAAGGAAGTCCAGAGTAGTACGGGGAGTTCGACTGAGAAAACCATAAGCCAACTGCCATCCAAAACGGAAGATTTAAAGAATGACATCACTAAATCTGTCAATGACGCAGCTGATCAGCTGAAAAATAAAACAGGGGAAATACAGCAGCAGGCTACGGATAAAATTAATCAGCTTACAGACGATACAAAATCGAAATCGAAAGAAATAAAATCCGAGGCCGATAAAAAAACGGATGATTTAATTAATAAACTTAAAGGTGATGATGGTAAGAAAGAAGAAGGCTAATACCTTTCCTCTTTTGATGTTCTTCTAGAAATCCATTGGATATAGTTTGTTAGTTGAAATCAGAAGGGCGCTCTGGCAAAGAGTGCCCTTGTTTTTTTACACTCTTGTCACTATTTTTACTATTCCATTCTTCTGTACGTCATTATTTTTAGGATATAACAATGAAAATAAAACACAGTTTAGGAAGACAAGACCCTGAATTAATTCAGCATGCTTTCAATGTCCGCAAGTATGTTTTTACGGATGAGCAAGGATTTGCTGATGAAATTGATATTGATGAATATGATGATATTGCCCTGCATGTCGTGGTATTTGATGCTGAAAATCCTATTGCCGTCTTAAGAGCAGTTCCACAGCACAACGATATGCTCAAAGTGGGGCGTGTTGCTGTTTTGAAAGCCTATCGGGGTCAAGGAATCGGTCGTCTGGTGATGGAATTTGTTGAGAATTATGCCCGCAAAAATGGGGTGGCGACGATTGGTTTATCCTCACAATGTCATGCTCAGCCATTTTATGAAAGCCTGGGTTATCAAACCAAAGGTGAAATTTATATGGAAGACGGAGCAGAGCATATTTTTATGGAATTAGATTTGTTGTAACCAGCATATGTAATACGGGAAAAGTAGCTAATAAATAACTACGTTATTTCCCGTATTAATAATCGACTTTTCAATATACCCGTCGTCTTTCAAGCTGCCTCTTTGTTGGCTACGCTCACACCCCCCAGTCACATAGTTTTCTATGCTCCCGGGGATGTGTTCCCTCGCCGCCGCGATGCAACTCGAAATCCATAGAGTATAAGTATTAATTTGTAGACGAACTGCTTAGCCCTGATTTTCGGACGGGAGCGCCATTGGCGACATAGTATTTTGCCTGACTGCGGGGCAGAGGTGCATTTCCCCGAATGTTATCCGCAATTTTCTCTGCCATCATAATCGTTGTAGCGTTCAGATTACCGGTAATGATTTCCGGCATAATAGAAGCGTCAATGACCCGTAAATTCTCAACGCCATGTACACGACCCTGACCATCAACCACCGCCATCTCATCAAGCCCCATTTTGCAGCTACAGGATGGGTGAAAAGCGGTTTCAGCACGTTCACGAATAAAAGCATCCAGTTGATCATCTGTCTGGATATCCGCTCCGGGGCTTATCTCCCGGCCACAATAGGGCGCGAGAGCAGGTTGTGCCATAATTTCTCTCGTGATACGGATAGCATCGCGGAATTCTTGCCAGTCCTGTTCGGTAGACATGTAGTTAAACAGAATACTCGGGTGCTGGCGTGGGTCACGTGATTTGATTTTCACGTGACCGCGGCTCGGGGAACGCATCGAACCAACATGAGCCTGAAAACCATGCTCGTTGACTGCGTTGCTGCCGTTGTAGTTAATGGCTACCGGCAGGAAATGAAACTGAATATTGGGCCAGTCAAATTTTTCACTGGTACGGATAAAACCACCAGCTTCAAACTGATTGCTGGCACCCACTCCCGTTCCCTTAAATAACCATTCTGCACCAATCATGGGCTGGTTGTACCATTTGAGGGAAGGATAGAGCGAAACAGGTTTGAGACATTCGTATTGCAGATACATCTCAAGGTGATCCTGAAGATTTTGCCCGACTCCCGGCAGGATATGCACCGCAGGAATCGATAATTCTTGCAGAACTTCCTCAGGGCCAATCCCTGAACGCTGTAAAATCTGTGGGGAAGCTATTGCGCCGGCACAAAGTAACACTTCTTTTTGTGCTGTGGCCTGCGTTAGTGTGGAATTATTACCCTGATAAAAAGTAACACCAACCGCGGTTTTACCTTCAAATGTGATTGTATCCGTTAAAGCATGAGTAATGATGGTCAGGTTAGCCCTCTGTCTGGCCTGATCCAGATAACCACGGGCAGTACTGGAACGACGGCCTTTGGGCGTAACAGTCCGATCCATTGGGCCAAAGCCTTCCTGCTGGTAACCATTCAGATCATCCGTAGCCGGATAACCGGCCTGAATACCCGCTTCCACCATTGCATGGAAAAGTTCATTATTACCGGCTTTTGGCGTTGTCACGCTGACGGGGCCATCTCCGCCATGATAATCGTTCTGACCGATATCCCGTGATTCAGCCTTGCGGAAATAAGGCAGGCAATCAAGGTATGACCAGTCTTCCAGTCCCGGCTGTTTTGCCCAGTGATCAAAATCCAGCGCATTACCACGGATATAACACATGCCGTTGATCAGTGATGAGCCTCCTAACCCTTTGCCTCGTCCACATTCCATACGACGGTTATTCATATAGGGTTCAGGATCGGTTTCATACGCCCAGTTATAACGGGTTCCCTGCAAGGGATATGCCAGCGCTGCTGGCATTTGAGTGCGAAAATCAAATCGATAATCAGGCCCGCCAGCTTCCAGCAGCAGGACAGTGATATTCGGATCTTCCGTTAAACGAGTTGCAAGCACATTACCCGCTGAACCAGCACCGATAATAATGTAGTCAAATACCATTGTTATCTCCTCTGTTTCAGTCATTGTTTAAAATAGTGATTCAAAATTACCCAGTTCAACCTGTACAGATTTAGTCTGTGTGTAATGTTGCAGTGTGACCAATCCGTTTTCACGACCGACACCGGAATGTTTATAGCCGCCGACAGGCATAACAGCCGGTGATTCCCCCCAAGTGTTGATCCAGCAGATCCCTGCTTCCAACTGGTGGATTACGCGATGGGCGCGGGAGAGATCGTTTGTCACCACTCCGGCGGCGAGGCCGTAATCTGTGTTGTTAGCACGGGTAATGACTTCATCTTCCGTTTCATAGGCCAGAATAGACATCACCGGGCCGAAAATTTCTTCCTGTGCAATAAGCATGTCATCTGTGCAGTCTGTGAAGACGGTTGGTGCAACAAATGCCCCTTTCGCCAGCTCACCGTCCATAAGGCGTTTACCGCCATACAGCAATCGTGCACCCGCATTTTTACCGCTTTCTATATAGCGCAGAACTGATTCCATATGGGGGAAACTCACCAGAGGGCCGAAATTGGTATTCAGATCGAGAGGTGAACCAATGCGGATACGTTTAACGCGTTCCATTATTTTATTTTCAAAATCAGGAAGCAGTGTTTTCGGGACAAAAACGCGTGTGCCGTTGGTACAGACCTGACCTGAGCTGAAATAGTTTGCCATCATGGCAATATCGGCAGCCCGATCCAGATTCGCATCGTCAAAAATAATCAGCGGAGATTTTCCACCCAGTTCCATCGTGACTTCTTTCAGTGTTGAACCGGATGCATTAGCCATCACTTTTTTACCGGTGGTTATTCCGCCGGTAAAAGACATTTTGGCAATTTTCGGATGGACAGCCAGATAATGTCCTGCTTCATGTCCCATGCCTGTCAGTACGTTAAATACACCATCAGGCAGACCCGCTTCGGTATAAATTTCAGCAAGTTTCAGGGCGGTGAGGGATGTCACTTCACTGGGTTTGAAAATCATGGCATTACCCGCTGCCAGTGCGGGAGCTGATTTCCACAGAGCAATCTGGATTGGGTAGTTCCACGCCCCAATGCCTGCGACGATACCCAGCGGTTCTCGCCGTGTATAGACAAAAGAGGATTCACGCAATGGCATTTGCTGGCCTTCGAGTGCCGGGATCAGACCTGCATAATATTCCAGAACATCGGCACCGGTAACGATGTCAACCTGTTGGGTTTCAGAGAGAGGTTTACCGGTATCCAGAGTTTCCAGTTCAGCCAGTTCATTATTGCGTTCACGCAGAATATCAACGGCTTTAAGCAGGATGCGGGAACGTTCTGTCGCCGTCATAGCTGCCCAGATTTTCTGCCCTTTTTGTGCACTTTCCACTGCTAGTTGAACATCTTGTTCAGTTGCAGATTGTAACTGTGCAATGATTTCACCATTAGCCGGATTGACAGCATCAAAAATATTTTTATCAGGATGGGTACTGTCAACATAAGCACCGTGAATATAAAGTTTCTGTAAACCAAAACGGGTCATGGGTTCTCCTTAGGTCAGAATTCAGGAAGAGTGGTCATCTGAGTTTCTGTTCGATGTAATCGAAAGTAATAGTGAATGCACTTTCTACGTCAAAAGGTTTGCTACTTAAGGCACTTCTCAGCCAGATGCCGTCAATCAGAGCTGCCAGCCCCTGTGCTGCAAGCTGTGCTTCTCTTCTGGGCAAAGCCCTGTTGAATTCGACACAGATATTGGAATATAGCCGACGTTCGTTGACTTGCTGTAAGCGGTATAAGCTGGGTTGATGCATACTGCTTGCCCAAAAAGCCAGCCAGGTTTTCATCGCTGCACTATTAATCTGACTGGTGTCAAAATTTCCTTCAATGATGGCTTTTAGCCTGTGAAGAGGGGTTGCGTTGTCGAGCAGCCTTAATCGTCGTGCCACCGCCATCTGGAGTTGATGCAATAAGTGCCGCATGGCCGCTTCAAGTAACTTATTCTTATCTTTGAAGTAATGGCTGATGATACCGTTAGAAACGCCCGCTTTTTTGGCTATTTGCGCAATACTTGCTTCCTGCATTCCAACTTCATTGATGACAGCTAATGTAGCATCAATAAGTTGCTGTTTTCTTATTGACTGTATTCCAACTTTGGGCATGACTTTACGCTCAGCAATCAATGATTCGATGGCTATTAAACTTTTTTTTGATTGAATGTTCAATCAAAATTAAATATGTTTTATTACAATATTTTTACAAAAATTAGTTGAGGTTATAGAAGATGTTTTAATTTTTATTATTTTATTCAACACATTATGGATATTACTCTTTTTTGTTTTTTCTTTTTCACTTACTTCAGGAACTGCCTATGAATACCGGAGACAGTCCAAAAAATACTCAGAAGGATTCACTAAACTCTGTCGTTTTTTTTACCTCAGCCGCATTAATTATTCTCTTTTCGCTTTTCACACTCTTTTTTACGGATGCAACAAGCATCTGGATAAAAAACACCCTTAACTGGGTTTCGAAAACATTTGGTTGGTACTACTTGTTGGCAGCCACGCTTTACATTGTCTTTGTCATTTTTGTGGCAGCTTCACGCTTTGGCGCTATTAAGCTGGGTCCGGAACAATCCAAACCTGAGTTCAGTCTGCTCAGTTGGGCGGCAATGTTGTTTGCGGCTGGCATAGGCATTGATTTGATGTTTTTCTCCGTGGCTGAGCCGATTACTCAATATATGCGTCCGCCAACGGGTGAAGGAGAAACAATTGAAGCAGCTCGTCAGGCGATGGTGTGGACACTGTTTCACTATGGCCTGACGGGCTGGTCTATGTATGCTTTGATGGGGATTGCACTGGGCTATTTCAGTTATCGTTACAATCTGCCGTTAACTATCCGTTCGGCGCTTTACCCTATTTTCGGGAATCGTATCAAAGGGCCGATTGGTCATACCGTGGATATTGCCGCAGTGATAGGGACGATTTTCGGCATCGCGACAACACTTGGGATCGGGGTTGTACAGTTAAACTACGGGCTAAAGGTGTTGTTTGGATTGCCGCAGGGGTTGGGAGTTCAGGGCGGGTTAATATTGCTGTCGGTTATCGTGGCAACAGTGTCTGTAACCTCTGGTGTCAACAAAGGTATTCGGTTTCTGTCTGAACTGAATGTACTGCTGGCGTTAGGATTAGTGCTGTTTATTCTGTTTGTAGGAGATACAGAGTTTTTGCTTAATGGGCTGGTACAGAATGTGGGTGATTACATCAGCCGGTTTATGGGCATGACTCTCAATAGCTTCGCGTTTGAGCGCCCGACGGAGTGGATGAATAGCTGGACGTTGTTCTTCTGGGCGTGGTGGGTTGCTTGGTCACCGTTTGTCGGATTATTTCTTGCCCGTATTTCCCGAGGCCGAACGATTCGCCAGTTTGTGATGGGCACATTGATTATTCCATTTGTGTTTACCCTGATTTGGCTGTCTGTTTTTGGCAATAGCGCGTTATATGAAATTCTTCACGGCAACCACGAATTAGCGGAAACGGTGTTAGTCCATCCTGAACGGGGGTTTTATAACCTGCTGGCACTTTATCCGGCTTTCACGTTCAGTGCTTCAGTTGCCACAATTACAGGGCTGTTGTTTTATGTTACTTCGGCAGATTCTGGCTCACTGGTTCTAGGCAATTTCACTTCTAATCTCAGTGACATTAATAACGATGCACCGAACTGGCTGAGGATATTCTGGTCTGTGGCGATTGGTGTACTGACGCTGGGTATTTTGATGACTGACGGCATCTCAGCGTTACAGAATATGACGGTAATTATGGGGCTGCCTTTTAGTTTTGTGATCTTTTTTATCATGGCGGGGTTGTATAAGTCGTTACGGGTTGAGGATTTTCGCAAAGCCAGCGCATTGCAGAATACATCTCCGACATTGGTGCATGATAATGGATCGCTGAACTGGAAACAGCGCCTGAGCCGTATGATGCATTTTCCGGGTACGAAAAGTACTCAGCGTATGCTGGATATGGTGTGTCGTCCTGCGATGCAGGAAGTTGCAAAAGAGCTGGAGTTACGTGGTGCAAGTGTGCAGTTTAATATGCTGCCGTCAGAAGAAGATAAACGTCTTACTCCAATTGAGTTGATTGTCGATCTGGGGGATGAGCAGAATTTTATCTATCAGATTTGGCCTCAGCGTTATTCTGTCCCGGGGTTTACTTACCGTGCAAGATTAGGCAAATCTTATTATTTCCGGCTGGAAACTTTCTTGATAGAAGGAACTCAGGGTAATGATTTGATGGGGTATACAAAAGAACAGATTATCAGTGATATTCTCGACCATTATGAGAAGCATCTGAATTTTATTCATCTGAATCGTGAATCTCCGGGGCAGACGTTAATTTTTCCTAACGGGGTGTAAATCAGAGGTGGCCTGCAATAATATTGCAGGCCAATTTAATGATTTATTTTTTAGTATAAAATGCCTCAGGATAGATTTTTTCGTAGTATCCATTTAATTGGCTTTCTGACATTTTTGATATCTCAATATATTTCGGTGAAGAGAGAATCAATAATGAGATTAATGCCATGAAGAAAGAAAATCCGAGTAATAATATTTTAATATCATAACTCTCAATAATATAAGTGGCTGTCAGCATACCCAGAGGAATGGATGCCATACAAATAGCAGTAAATTTAGACTCCATTGAATTACGATAATTTTCTGGTGTTGCAAGGCAACGAATGGAGGTGGTATTTATATTGTAAATTACTAACCCTATTCCACAGATCAACATGTAACAGCATAATTCAGTAAAAGAATCGGCATGAGATATACCAGCAATACAGAGCGCCATAGTCAATGCAGCAATAAAAGCAGTATGAGCCTTACAGAAAATTTTGTTTACCTGATTGATGATAACAAGGCTGCCTAGCATCATGCCAATCCCAAAGGTTGCCTCAGCAATGCCAACATGCAAGGCACTTAGTTTAAACTGATTCAAAATGATAATAGGCAGGATGTACATGATTAATGGTGTAATCGCAAAATTAAAAAAAGCCGCAACAAATGAGAGCCTTATCTCTGTTGAGTTTTTGGTAATGATTCTAATACTTTTTTGCCCGCGATGTCCGGCTTTCTCTGGCGTTTTTTCTGAGTTTGTTTTGATAAAATAAAACCCAATCAGTGGCAGTAATGACATTACGGCGATAAAAATCAATGAGCCATCAATATTAAAGTAATGAATAATTAATCCGGAAATTGCCGGGCCAAGCATGGTATTAATGGAGTTTACCAGACCTCGATATTTAAATGCCTTGTCTAGTTTTTTGTTATCCATTATTTCAGGGATAATACTTATTCCTATAGGCTGAATGATAGCCGTGGCGACTGATGTTGCAATATATATCAGGCCTAATGATAAATAAAAATTGCTGTCTAATAGGTTAGAGATGACAAAAAGAATAAAAGAAGGGATAGTACAGTACAGCACAACACTTCTCTTATTTATTTTGTCACCTATTTCTCCAAATTTAATTAAGAATAAAATCTGAAATAACCAACAAAAAAAGATAAACCAGCCGAGTTTTAATTCTAGCTTTAGTATTTCAATCATCCACCAGGAAAATAGCATACCAAATGCTCTTGTTGACGAAGTAAACAGAATATCAGATATCTGATATAAATAAAAAGAACGATTATTGCTCATCAGAGTCCTTACTTTGGAGTCAAATTTAACAGGGTTTGAGAATGTTAGGGTGATATTTGTGCAAGAGGTTTCTCATTTTGTGTGATTTGTAATAGTTTATTGTTTGCTGTTAGTTTTAGTTAAATCTGTCTGCCATGAATTGCACAAAACTGCAGTTTATTTTTTATGTTAATAAAAATAAATAATAAATTTTGATAGTTTTATTATTTTAAATGTTATTAGACTATTTAATAAATTATCGTGAAGTGATAATTTTTATCTTAACAAAGGTTAAATATTGTTCAGATAGTGAGAGACGATAGTAAAATGAAAGTTGCATAGTAACAGATTAAAAAAAGTAGCATATCATGAACTTATTCTGTATATTTATACAGTATTTTTGTCGTGGAGAGTTCAGATGCGCAAAATTATTCATATCGATATGGACTGCTTTTTTGCTGCCATTGAAATGCGGGATAATCCGTCACTCCGCGATATCCCGATAGCTGTTGGTGGTAGCGCTGATAGGCGGGGAGTCATCAGTACTGCAAATTATCCTGCCCGCCGTTACGGTGTACACAGTGCTATGTCTACCTCAATGGCAATGAAGTTGTGCCCCCAACTGAAAGTCCTTTCAGGGCGTATGGCCTACTATAAAGAAGTGTCTCAACATATCCGCCAGATTTTTGCCCGCTATACCGATCTGATCGAACCCTTGTCGCTGGATGAAGCCTATCTGGATGTTACCGATTGCCAGTATTGCCAAGGCTCAGCAACATTAATTGCCAAAGAAATTCGACAGGTGATTTTTGATGAATTGCAGCTAACGGCTTCAGCAGGAATTGCCCCTGTTAAATTTCTGGCAAAAATAGCTTCTGATATCAATAAACCCAACGGTCAGTATTTGATTTCACCCACACAGGTTGACGATTTTGTGCAATCTCTGCCATTACGTAAAATTCCCGGAGTGGGGAAAGTCACCGCCGGGCGCTTGTCTGATATGGGGTTAGTACTTTGTTCCGATGTACAAAACTATGACAAGTTAGAATTAATAAAAAAACTGGGTAAATTTGGACTTGTGCTCTGGCAGCGTTGTCATGGTATTGATGAGCGCCTGATAAAACCTGATCGTTTACGTAAGTCTGTTGGGGTAGAAAAAACGCTGGCAAAGGATATCCATGACTGGCGTGATTGTGTTGAGTTGATTGAACAGCTTTATCCCGAGCTGGAAAAACGACTGGGAAAGGTCAAACCAGATCTTCGCATTGCTCGTCAGGGTATTAAATTAAAATTTGATGATTTTCAGCTAACCACACAGGAGCATACGCATCCGTTACTGGATAAACAGGATCTGCTGAAGGTTGCCCAACAGGCTTGGGAGACACGTCGGGAAGGCAGAGGAGTTAGGTTAGTTGGCCTGCATGTGACATTACAAAGCCCACAACTGGAACGACAGCTATTGCTTGAGTTGTAATGTGGTTTGTTAGTGATCTTTTGTTTTACGAAAAAGATACTGTTAAATAGTGTGTGGAATATGAAGAAGGAATATTCCCCTGTCTGTAGACAGGGGAGACTGCATTATTCTTTCACTGGGATCGCTTTCAGGATAGCTGTCAGTAATTGCCAGTACTGGCCAACACTCTTAATGTGAACTCTTTCATCAGGTGAGTGGGCACCACGGATAGTTGGGCCAATGGAAACCATATCCATATCAGGGTAGGGTTTTTTAAATAATCCACATTCCAGACCTGCATGGATTACCATAATGTTTGGTGTGCTGTCGAACAGCTGGTGATAAGTTTCACGTACTAAGTGCATTACCGGGGAATCGGCATCTGGTTGCCAGCCAGGGTAGTCACCACTTGCTGTTGCTTCTGCGCCGGAAAGTTTGGCCAGAGAGTTGAGCATCCCGACAACATAAGCCTTGCCACTTTCAATCAGTGAACGGATAAGGCAGATAACCTCGACGTGGTCTTCTTCCATATTGACAACACCCACATTCAGGGATGTTTCTACAACACCTTTTGCAACATCACTCATGCGAATAACACCATTAGGCATTGTATTCAGCATAGCGATAAAGCGGGACTGACAATCTGCCGTTAATGCCTGTGATGAGGTTTTGACGTCATCCAACAAAAGAGTCAGGTTAGTTTCAGCGACCGCATATTCGTTCTTCAGTATTTCCAGATAATTATCTTTTACCTGATGTAGTTTTGGCAGTTGTTCTGTTGGGACGGCAATGATAGTAGAACCTTCACGAGGGATTGCATTACGCAGAGTACCACCCTGTAAATGGATCAGTTTCAGCTTCAGTTCATCACTGTATTCAGCAAGGAAACGGGCCAGTAATTTATTGGTATTACCTAATCCCAGATGGATATCACCACCGGAATGACCACCTTTTAATCCTTTAATGGTCAGTTGTAGTGTTTGATAGTTTGTAGGCAGGGGTTCGCGTGAAAGTGGCAGTGTTGAAACATAATCTACCCCACCGGCACAACCCATATAGATTTCGCCTTCTTCTTCTGAATCGGTGTTGATCAGAATATCAGCCTGTAACCAGCCCGGTTGAAGACCAAATGCGCCATCCATACCCGCTTCTTCAGTCATTGTCAGTAACACTTCCAGAGGGCCGTGCTTGACAGATTCATCGGCCAGTACTGCCAGCGCGGAAGCCATACCAATACCATTATCTGCGCCCAGTGTTGTACCTTCAGCGGTTATCCAGTCACCATCAATGTAAGGACGAATAGGATCTTTCGCGAAATCGTGCTGTGTATCATTGTTCTTTTGCGGAACCATATCAAGATGAGCCTGAAGTACGACCGTTTTACGGTCTTCCATGCCTTTTGTGGCCGGTTTTCTTATCAGGATATTACCGACTTCATCACGTTCAACATGGAGGTTTTTATCCTCAGCCCATTCAATGATGTGAGAAGCAAGCTCTTCCTCATGATAGGATGGATGTGGAATTGAGCAAATTTTAGCAAAAATATCCCATAATGGTTGG
This sequence comes from Xenorhabdus sp. PB30.3, assembly GCF_963895965.1. Lineage (NCBI taxonomy): Bacteria > Pseudomonadati > Pseudomonadota > Gammaproteobacteria > Enterobacterales > Morganellaceae > Xenorhabdus > Xenorhabdus sp. PB30.3. Next base: position 67,459 of record NZ_CAWQMW010000177.1, read on the forward strand.
GGGGATAATGTTGATAATTCGGACACGGCGAATCTCCTGTAACTTCATCTTGATGAAATATAAGTGTAATGTTTGACATCTCGGGGGGCTTTATCATCTTGAGCTGCCCAGTGTCTATGTTATGCCTGAGAATACCATTTTCTGATTAGTAATGCGCTTTCAGGATCAGGATGTTCCTTGTTTTTGCTGGTTTTTGCGGGCTCAAATCACTATAATCCCGCGCAACCTTTATTCCGCAACAAACTCTTTTCTGAGAATATTCTTAGTTTCCAGGATCAAATTTTATGAGCGAAAAATATGTCGTAACGTGGGATATGTTGCAAATACATGCCCGTAAACTGGCGCAGCGTTTACTTCCTGTAGAGCAGTGGAAAGGCATTATTGCTGTAAGTCGTGGAGGCCTTGTGCCGGGTGCTTTGCTGGCCCGTGAGTTGGGTATCCGCCATGTTGATACAGTCTGTATTTCCAGCTATGACCACAATAATCAGCGTGAATTAACGGTACTCAAGAAAGCCGAAGGAGATGGAGAAGGCTTTATCGTTGTTGATGATTTGGTTGATACCGGCGGAACTGCTCAGGCAATTCGTGATATGTATCCAAAAGCGCATTTTGTGACGATCTTTGCCAAACCAGCAGGTCGTCCGTTAGTAGATGATTATGTGATTGATATCCCTCAGAATACATGGATTGAACAGCCGTGGGATATGGGCGTAGTGTTCGTGCCACCTATTTGCGATCAGTAATTATTCCCTTCATTTTTCCAGTTATTTCTTTGCTGATTGCTTTGCTTTACATAATTACGCCCCAGTCACATAGTTATCTATGCCACTGGGGATTTTAATGAGAGAGGCTCTTGTTTCTCTCCGGAGGCCAGCCTTTTGCTGAGTAAATACGTTCCGACGAATCTGGTACTCTTTTGTTATCGCAATGCAGCTCAGAACTTATTGGATATCTTGTAATAAGCAGTAATAAATTTCTTTGTCATGACTAAACAGAACCTTTCAGAATCACTGTTTAAACCGCAGGTTAAACAGCAGGAAACGTCTACATTGGTAAAATACGTTTTGCCATCATCAGCTTATGCTGATAATAAAATGCTCGGTGGAGAACATCAGGAACGCTGGTATCGCATGATTAACTGGCTCGCCTGGATCTGGAGGGGCATCGATCCGCTGGAGATTCAGGAGATCCTCAGCAGGATTGCTGTAACAGATGCTGAACGCAGTTATGATCATCTATTGGATACGGTAATTGGTTACCGCAAAGGGAACTGGGTATATGAATGGTCACAGCAGGCTATGCTCTGGCAACAGAAAGCACAACATGTTGAGCAGTCGTCTGAAGCCAGTCAGTGTTGGTTAAGAGCTTCAATGTTATACAGCATTGCCGCTTACCCTCATCTGCACGGTGATGAGCTGGCTGATCAGGCGGTTGTTCTGGCTAATAAAGCCTATGAAAATGCAGCACATTTCTCTGACTATCAACTGAAAAAACTGAAATTCCAGCTGGAAGATGGCAAAACTGTTACCGGTTTACTGCATATTCCTCCCGGAGTTCAGGAACCATGCCCAACAATACTGGTTTGCTCTGGTATTGATAGCCTGCAAAGTGATTGCTGGCGACTGTTTCGGGACCATTTTTCACCACAGGGTTTTGCGATGCTAACGGTGGATATGCCTTCCGTAGGTTATTCAGCGAGATTTACGCTGACACAGGATACCTGCGCTCTTCATCAGCAGGTATTGCAGCAATTGGATAGCATCCCGTGGATCGATCACACAAGAATAGGTATTTTTGGTTTCCGTTTCGGTGCCAATATTGCCGTTCGTCTTGCCTATCTGGAATCCAGTCTTATTAAGGGTGTGGCAGTGGTCAGCCCGGTTGTTCATGAATTGCTGCATAATGAGAGATTGCAGCAGAAAATTCCGTCAATGTATATCGATATACTCGCCAGTCGTTTGGGTATCTATCATGTGGATGAAGCAGTTTTGCGTTCAGAACTGAATTGTTATTCATTAAAAAATCAGGGATTACTGGGTCGTCGATGTTCTGTGCCCATGTTCTCAGTGTATTGGAAAGATGACATTTTTAGCCCGGCGGAAGATTCAAAACTGATTGCCAGATCTTCGCTGGATGGCTCTTTATTAGCTATTCCTGCTATGCCTGCTTATAGTGGTTTCAGTAAGGCATTACACGCAGCAAGTGTATGGTTGAAAGATAAAGTTAACTAAACTGAAATTTAATCATTGATATTTTTTAATCATTTGATACAACTGTTCTTCTGTTTATAAAGGAGACCTTTGTATGACTGTACCCGTAAATTATTCCAGAAATAAGTTGTTGAAGAGTTTTTCTGCATTAGGGCCTTATTTACGCGAATTAAAATGCCAAAATGACTATTTCTTCTTTGATTGTCTGGCGGTCTGCGTTAGTGCGAAAGCAGCGCCAGAAAAACGGGAGTTCTGGGGCTGGTGGTTAGAATTGGAACGACAGGAAAAAGGGTTCATTTATAATTATCAGATAGGTCTGTTTGATAAACATGGCGAATGGCTGCCTATGAATATCAAAAAAGAAGCAGATCTCAGGCAGCTTGAATTGACATTACAGGCATTTCATCAACGCCTGTCTGATTCTTTGGGTAACCTTAAACTCACGCTTAGCCCATCTGAAAATACCTTCACCCCACAAAATTAAGTCTATTAACCGGGTTTATTTTATCCCTGCCAGATTTTAAGTTGCAGCCTTACTGGCTGCGCTGTTTTTTTGGATAGCTACACCCCCGGCTAGAGAGTTGTCTGTGTTGCCGGGGTGTACTGATACTTTCCTGCCTATCACCAGAGGCCGGATTTTGGCTGTATCTTGAAATTAGCAGGGTATAAATCAACTTTTTTTGAATTTTGTGTTATGCCAGTTGGCATAATGCTTCTCTCCTGCTAAAACTGAGCACTGTTTTTTGAATGTGTTTTGAATTTATTGTTTTTTCAAATTAGCTTTTTCAAATTAATAATGGCAGAAATATGATGAATGGCCGACAAACATTGGTTGTGAAACTGGGAACGAGTGTACTGACAGGGGGTTCCCGCCGTTTGAATCGTGCTCACATAGTAGAGTTGGTTCGGCAATGTGCGCAGTTACACGAGAAAGGTCACCGTATTATTATTGTGACTTCCGGTGCAATTGCAGCAGGTCGGGAACACTTGGGTTATCCGGATCTTCCGGCAACCATTGCTTCAAAGCAATTGCTTGCAGCCGTAGGGCAAAGCCGCCTGATTCAGCTATGGGAGCAACTTTTCTCCATCTATGGCATCCATGTTGGGCAGATGTTACTGACTCGTGCCGATCTGGAAGATCGCGAACGTTTCCTGAATGCAAGGGATACGTTGCATGCACTGCTTGATAATCACATTATCCCGATTATCAATGAAAATGATGCGGTAGCAACGGCGGAAATTAAAGTCGGTGATAACGATAATCTTTCTGCACTGGCGGCAATTCTGGGCACTGCTGATAAGTTATTGCTCCTGACCGATATTGAAGGTCTGTATACTGCTGATCCCCGTAATAATCCTGATGCTAAACTTATCCGTGAAGTACACGATATTAGTGATGAACTCAAAATGATGGCCGGAGACAGTGTGTCAGGCCTCGGAACCGGGGGAATGGCAACAAAACTTCAGGCGGCAGGAATTGCTGGTCGTGCCGGCATTGATGTCATTATCGCTGCTGGTAACAGAGAGAATGTGATTGCTGATGTGATTGAAGAAAAATCAGTGGGAACACGTTTTCATGGTTTGACTAGCCCGATGGAAAATCGCAAACGCTGGATTTTTGGTGCTCCTTCTGCGGGTGAAATTATTGTCGATGATGGCGCAGAAGCGGCTATTCTCGCAAAAGGCAGCTCTTTACTGCCGAAAGGCATTAAAAGTATTACAGGCGACTTTTCCCGTGGTGAAGTGGTTCGCATCTGTAGTTTATCCGGTAAGAAACTGGCTCACGGCGTATGCCGTTACAACAGTGATGCTTTACGCCTGATTGCAGGCCGTCACTCACAGGAAATCAGCCAGATATTAGGTTATGAATATGGTGCAGTTGCTGTGCATCGTGATGATATGATCGTAAGTTAAGGATTCCACCATGCTAGAGCAGATGGGAAAAGCAGCCAAGGCCGCATCATGGCAACTGGCTCAATTAAGTACTAGTCAGAAAAATCAGGCCCTAAGTCACATCGCTGATTTACTTGAAAAAGAAGCAGAAGTGATCCTCACAGCCAATCAGCAGGATATGGAACAAGCCCGTAAACAGGGTATGAATGAAGCATTACTTGATCGCTTATTACTGACTCCGGAGCGTTTGAGTGCGATTGCTAATGACGTCCGTCAGGTTTGCCGTCTGGCTGATCCTGTCGGTCAAGTGATGGACGGACAATTGTTGGATAGCGGGCTGCAACTGAGTCGCCGCCGTGTTCCCCTTGGGGTAATTGGGGTGATTTATGAAGCCCGCCCCAACGTTACGATTGATGTCGCATCACTGTGCCTGAAAACAGGGAATGCAGTGATATTACGTGGTGGTAAGGAAACTCATCATACCAATCAGGCAATGGTTAAAGTTATTCAGCAGGCGCTGGAACAAAGTGGCTTGCCAGCCTCAGCAGTACAGGCAATTAATAAACCAGATCGTGAGCTGGTTGCCGAAATGCTGAAAATGGATCGCTATATCGATATGTTGATCCCGCGTGGTGGTGCCGGTTTGCATAAACTTTGCCGTGAGCAGTCCACTATTCCGGTAATCACCGGAGGAATTGGTGTTTGTCACACGTTTGTGGATGAGCATGTGAATTTTGAAAAGGCACTGGAAGTTATCACTAATGCTAAAATTCAGCGCCCAAGCGCATGTAATGCATTGGAAACTTTGCTAGTACATGAAAAAATAGCCGCTGATTTCCTGCCGGAACTGAGTGCCAGAATGAAAGAACAGGGCGTAACACTGCATGCGGGTGCGTCAGCAATGGCACTGTTGCAGAATGGCCCGGCAAAAGTGGTTGCCGTGACAGAAGAAGACTATTGTGATGAATGGCTTTCTTTGGATATGAATGTGGAAATTGTCAGCAATATTGATAAAGCGATTGAGCATATACGTCATTATGGTACAGCCCATTCGGATGCTATTCTGACGGAGTGTTTACAACATGCTGATTATTTTGTGCATCGTGTTGACTCTTCGGCGGTATATGTAAATGCAAGCACACGCTTTACTGATGGTGGTCAGTTTGGTTTAGGAGCTGAAGTTGCTGTCAGTACTCAGAAACTACACTCCAGAGGCCCAATGGGTCTGGATGCTCTGACGACTTACAAATGGATTGGTTACGGAGATTACCTTTCCCGTCGATAATGACAATATTCATTTTAAATAATATTTAATCAGAGTAAGTCACACTTAATGTAAAGTGTGGCTTTTTATATACAAGAACATATATTTTTTACATAGGTGTAAATGTTTAGTTACTATACTTTGTATTTAGGTTTAACAACACAAAACTTCAGGAAAGCAACGAAATGAAACAGACTCTATTTATCGTGGGTGCACGAGGTGCAGGGAAGACGACAATAGGTAATGTGTTGGCTGAAGTATTATCGTATCAATTTGTTGACACTGATGAAGATGTCCAGATTGCTTGTGGAATGACAATTGCGGAGCTTGTTGAGCAGCGTGGCTGGGATTATTTCAGAAAGCTGGAAAGCGACACACTGAAAGCGGTTAGTCAGCGAAACAGAGTTGTGTCTACCGGTGGTGGAATGGTGCTGGCAGCAGAAAATCGGCAGTATATGCGGCAAAACGGTATTGTAGTTTATTTGCAGGCACCCGCTTCTGTTTTGGTTGAGCGGCTCTCTCTTAATCCGGAGAATTCACAGCGTCCCAGCCTGACCGGAAAATCCATAACAGAAGAAATAACCGGAGTATTGGCAGAGAGGGAATCGCTTTATTGTGAATGTGCGCACCTCATCGTGGATGCTACCTTATCGATAGAAAATATCGTTCTTGAAATTCAAAGCTATATATTAAGTCAATATAAACAGATAATTTGATATATTTTTTTATTTTTACGCTTATTTATTATAAGACTAATAAATCCTGTATCTCAGATCATTTATACCTCTTATAGTATCATTCTACTCACTCACTTTAATTTTATTTAATTATTTATATTGAGATATATGGATTGAGATATGGATATACTCTTAAAGGTTCTGAGGTTACTTGTACGTGTACTCTTCAGAGTGACAGTCGAAGGTGACGATAAGCATTTAAAACACCCTAAATGTATTATTACACCCAATCATATTTCCTTTCTTGATGGGCTCCTGATAGGGCTTTTCCTGCCGGGAAAACCAGTATTTGCCATTTATTCCAATATTGCGACAAAGGGCTTTCTCAAATTTATTAAACCTTTTGCTGATGTTGTGCCTTTGGATCCAAACAATCCGATGGCAATCAGGACGCTGGTTAAGGAAATTGACAAAGGTCGCCCGATAGTGATTTTTCCTGAAGGCCGGATCACGGTAACGGGCTCCCTGATGAAAATCTACGATGGTGCAGCATTTATTGCGGCGAAGTCAGACGCAAAAATTGTGCCTATCCGTATTGATGGGGCGGAACAAAGCGTGTTTGGGCGGTTAAGAGGCGTCATGAAGCAGCATTGGTTCCCTAAAGTCACTATCCGGATTTTACCTGCAATGGATTTCCCAATGCCAGACGCGCCGGATTCTAACAGTCGCCGCCGTCTGGCTGGAGAGAAACTGCATGCTGTTATGATGGATGTGAGGATGCAGACTCGTCCGAAAGAAACGTTATTCAGTGCGTATCTCGCAGCCCAAAAGCGTTTCGGGCGTTTTAAACCCTGTATTGAAGATATTGCACTGAAAGAAGATAGCTACCATACATTTCTGAAAAAGATATTGGGCTTTAGCCGGATTTTAGAGCGCTTTACTCAGGAAGGTGAAAGAGTCGGGCTTTTATTACCTAATGCTACAGCTATGGCGACCACAATATATGGTACGTCACTGAGAGGACGAGTACCTGCTTTGCTGAACTACACGGCAGGCAGCAATGGCATTAAAAATGCGATACGAGCAGCAACTATCAAAACAATCATCACTTCCCGCCAGTTTCTTGAGAAAAGTCAGCTGACGCACCTACCAGATCAGGTAACAGAAGCAAATTGGGTATATCTTGAAGATTTGAAAGAGACTATTACGTGGGAAGATAAATTGTGGGTGCTTTGGCATCTGATTTTTCCCGCAAAAGCGGCTTTACCTTCACAGAAACCAGAGGATGATGCACTCATCCTGTTCACTTCTGGGTCTGAAGGGGCACCGAAAGGCGTTGTTCACAGCCATGCCAGCTTACTGGCAAATGTTGAGCAAATTAAAACGATAGCTGATTTTACTCCACAGGATCGTTTTATGTCGTCTTTACCTTTGTTCCATGCATTTGGGCTGACCGTTGGGTTATTCACTCCTCTGATGTCAGGGAGCCGTGTATTCCTGTACCCGAACCCGCTGCATTATCGTGTTGTTCCTGAAGTTGTTTATGATCAGAACTGTACTGTTCTGTTCGGAACCTCAACTTTTCTGGGTAATTATGCCCGCTATGCTCATCCTTATGACTTCTCCCGCTTGCGCTATGTCGTTGCTGGTGCAGAAAAACTGTCGGAAGAAACTAAGCGTGTCTGGCAGGATAAATTTGGTATCAGGATCCTGGAAGGCTATGGCGTAACTGAATGTGCTCCTGTTGTCGCCATCAATGTCCCAATGGCAGCCAAAGTAGGCACAGTCGGCAGAATTTTGCCGGGTATGGAAACACGTTTATTGCCTGTACCGGGTATTGAAGTGGGCGGACGTCTGCAAGTACGTGGGCCAAATCTGATGAAAGGCTATTTGCGGGTTGAAGCTCCGGATCGTCTGGAACCGCCGACGGCAGAAGATGCGGAAGGCAATATCCAGATTGGTTGGTATGACACAGGTGATATTGTATCCATTGATGAAGAAGGTTTCTGTACGATCAAAGGACGGGTAAAGCGTTTTGCCAAACTGGCAGGTGAAATGGTTTCTCTTGAGGCCGTAGAGCAAATAGCTTCACGTGTTTCGCCTGAAGCTCTGCATGCAGTAACAGCAAAAGGTGACCGTAGCAAGGGAGAGGCATTGGTGTTGTTTACAACAGATACCGTTTTGAACAGAAGTGTGATGTTGCTTACCGCCCGTCAAATTGGGTTACCTGAACTGGCAGTTCCACGTGATATTCGTTATGTGAAGCAATTACCTTTACTGGGCAGTGGCAAACCTGATTTTGTCACATTAAGAAAAATGGCAGAACAGGAGTAAAAAATGAATGGTACTGTGGAAACACAACCATTGCTAAACCGGGGAATGAAGGCTGTTTTACTATCCCAGTTTCTCTCCGCTTTTGCCGACAATGCCTTATTCTTTGCGATATTGGCTCAATTGAAAGCTGAATCTTATCCGGGATGGAGCCTGCCGGCTCTGCAAATGGTTTTTGTGCTGACCTATATCGTATGTGCCCCTTTTGTGGGGCAAATTGCTGATCGGTTCCCGAAGGGCAGGGTTATGCTCTTTTCCAATGGCATCAAATTGCTGGGAGCCATAAGCATCTGTATTGATATGAACCCTTTCCTGGGATATACCCTCGTGGGGATCGGGGCGGCAGCCTATTCTCCGGCCAAGTATGGTATTTTAGGGGAATTGACAGACGGCAGTCATCTGGTTAAAGCCAATGGTTTGATGGAAGCTTCGACGATTGCAGCCATTCTGATTGGTTCTGTGGTGGGTGGTTTTCTTTCTGATATAAACCTGTTTCTTGCATTAGGAATATGTGCCCTGATGTATAGCGCGGCAGTAATAGCCAATTTGTATATACCCCGTTTAGCGGCAGCCCGGCTGGGAAAAGGCTGGGATCTTAAAGCAATGCTACAGGATTTTATTTCGGTAATTTCTTCCCTTTGGAATAACTCAGAAACCCGTTTTTCTTTGGTTGGAACCAGCCTGTTTTGGGGAGCGGGTGTAACTCTGCGCTTTTTGCTGGTTGCGTGGGTTCCTGTTGTTCTGGGCGTTGAGGGGAATACAACGCCAACCTTGATGAACGCCGTAGTCGCTATCGGCATTATTGCGGGGGCGGGATTAGCAGCACGGTTTATTACACTGAGTACGGTGCGCCGCTGTATGCCAGCCGGAATACTTATTGGTGTGATTGTTATCATGTTTGTCTTGCAACACTCAATATGGCATTCGTACCTATTCCTGATTACGATTGGTTTGTGTGGTGGTCTTTTTGTTGTGCCATTAAATGCGCTGTTACAGGAACATGGGAAGCATGAAATGGGCGCTGGTAAAGCTGTTGCAGTACAGAATTTTGGTGAAAACAGCGCAATGTTGATCATGCTGGGGTTATACTTAATTTCCACCATGCTACAAATATCCGTTATTACTATAGGTATTGGCTTTGGGATACTATTCTCTTTAGCAATCGGTGGATTATGGATTTGGGATCTGCTTCGGAAAAATTAATTTCTTATAGAGTTAAAGGCGTACTATGGATGAAAAAATCCTGAATCAGCTTAGTATTGAACTAGGGAAAAGGTTACGCCAGAAAAATCTGTCTATTACCTGTGCAGAATCCTGCACAGGAGGATGGATTGCCAAGGTGATCACAGATGTTGCGGGAAGCTCTGCCTATTTTGATCGTGGCTTCGTGACTTACAGTAATGATTCAAAATGTGAAATGCTCGGTGTTTCACCGATATCATTAGTCGAGTCAGGAGCCGTCAGCGAGCAGGTTGTGAAAGAAATGGCTTTGGGAGCATTAGATGCCGCTAAGGCTGATTTTGCGGTTTCAGTCAGTGGTATCGCCGGGCCGGATGGTGGCAGCAAAGAGAAACCCGTTGGCACTGTTTGCTTTGGATTTGCTGTCCGTGATGGCACAAAGAGATATACAAAATCATATCGCCGACTTTTCACTGGTGACCGTAATGCTGTTCGTCTCCAGTCTGTTATTTTTTCTTTAAAAACATTGCTGGAAGAAATCATAAAAAATTAACTTGATGCTGTATGATTATACAGTATAATTAGTTCCAGTATTTTGGTCGTATAAACCATATTGATCTTATAAAGCACATCGGCTTTATAAAGTGATTTACGAAACGTGGACTTATAAACATTGTTTTTTAAATAAATTTTTATTAAACAACGAGTCTTATTAGACATAGCATCAGAAACGGTTTATCAGCAGTGGGGCAGCCCCCTTCACTTCATTGCTTACGAGGGAGTAAACATGGCTAACGATGAAAACAAACAAAAGGCACTAGCAGCGGCACTGGGCCAGATTGAAAAACAATTTGGTAAAGGTTCAATTATGCGTTTGGGCGAAAACCGCTCAATGGATGTTGAAACCATTTCCACTGGCTCACTGTCTCTCGATATTGCTTTGGGGGCAGGTGGTTTGCCAATGGGGCGTATTGTTGAGATATACGGACCTGAGTCTTCCGGTAAGACAACGCTGACTCTTCAGGTTATTGCTGCTGCTCAGCGCGAAGGCAGAACATGTGCTTTTATCGATGCTGAACACGCCCTCGATCCGGTTTATGCTAAAAAACTGGGTGTAGATATTGATAACTTACTGTGTTCTCAGCCTGATACCGGTGAACAGGCACTGGAAATCTGTGATGCCTTGTCACGTTCTGGGGCGGTTGATGTTATTGTTGTTGACTCCGTTGCTGCATTGACACCAAAAGCAGAAATCGAAGGTGAAATCGGTGATTCACATATGGGGCTGGCAGCTCGTATGATGAGTCAGGCAATGCGTAAGCTGGCAGGAAACCTGAAAAACTCGAATACTCTGCTTATCTTTATCAACCAGATCCGTATGAAAATTGGGGTTATGTTTGGTAACCCAGAAACGACGACTGGTGGTAATGCACTGAAATTCTATGCATCTGTTCGTTTGGACATCCGCCGTACCGGTTCAGTGAAAAACAGTGATGAAGTTGTTGGCAGCGAAACCCGAGTGAAGGTAGTCAAAAACAAAGTTGCAGCACCATTTAAACAAGCTGAATTCCAGATTTTGTATGGAGAAGGCATCAATACTTATGGTGAGCTTATCGACCTGGGTGTTAAACACAAAATGGTGGAAAAAGCAGGTGCATGGTACAGCTATAACGGCGATAAAATCGGTCAGGGTAAAGCCAATGCGACAAATTACCTGAAAGAGCACCCGGAAATCGCATCTGAGCTGGATAAAAAACTGCGCGAGTTATTGCTGAATAATGCTGGTGGGTTCAGTAGCGCGGCTGAAGATTATGTCACTGATTATGAAGACAATGCTGAAGAAGTAAATAACGAAGAGTTTTGATTGTTATTTCTTCTGTGCCGCAGTCTTGTGGTCACAAAGAGTTCTGAAAAAACCACATCCTTTAAGGGTGTGGTTTTTTCTTTTATGGAGAGAATAAATACCTGTGTAATAGGTGCGTCGGAACTGGTCTGACAAACAGACTTTCAGAAAATGCTCAGACGAATTACAATGCTGAAAAGCGAATAGATTTATATGGAATTTTACTTCTTATGGAAGAGACTCTATCTTAACCCTGTTCGTGAGTTGAAATAGTGATAAAACTTGTCACTTCAACCATCCATGATTCTGTTTTTCAGCTTGATTTCGGGACAATTATGAGCAAAAGCACCGCTGAGATCCGTCAAGCGTTTCTTGACTTTTTTCAAACTAAAGGGCACCAGATAGTACCAAGCAGTTCATTGGTGCCGACTAATGATCCAACATTGTTGTTCACCAACGCAGGAATGAACCAGTTCAAAGATGTTTTCCTTGGATTGGATAAAAGGCCTTATACCCGAGCAACAACGGCTCAGCGCTGTGTTCGTGCTGGTGGTAAGCATAACGATTTAGAAAATGTTGGTTACACAGCCCGCCATCATACTTTCTTTGAAATGTTGGGTAATTTCAGTTTTGGCGATTACTTTAAACAGGATGCAATTAATTATGCATGGGAATTGCTGACTGGGGCTGAGTGGTTCAACCTGCCAAAAGAAAAACTGTGGGTAACTGTCTATGAGACAGATGATGAAGCCTACGAGCTCTGGAGCAAAGAGGTCGGCGTTCCTACAGAAAGAATTATTCGCATTGGTGATAATAAAGGTGCCCCTTACGCGTCAGATAATTTCTGGCAAATGGGAGACACAGGCCCTTGCGGTCCTTGTACCGAAATCTTCTATGACCACGGTGAACATATTTGGGGTGGTCCTCCGGGTAGCCCGGAAGAAGACGGTGACAGGTATATTGAAATCTGGAATATCGTTTTCATGCAGTTTAACCGCCATGCTGATGGCACAATGGAGCCACTGCCAAAACCTTCCGTTGATACAGGAATGGGATTGGAACGTCTCGCTGCGGTACTGCAACATGTAAATTCCAACTATGAAATTGATGCATTCCGTGATCTGATTGCCTCAGTAGCAGAAGTCACAGGTGCTACTGACCTCACTAACAAATCTCTGCGTGTTATTGCCGACCATATTCGCTCATGCTCATTTTTGATTTGCGATGGTGTTATCCCATCGAATGAGAACCGGGGTTATGTGCTCCGTCGTATCATTCGTCGCGCTATTCGTCATGGGAATATGCTGGGCGCTAAAGAAACATTCTTCTATAAGCTGGTTGCTCCGTTGATCAAAATTATGGGAGCCGCAGGCGAGGAACTTCAGCGCCAGCAAGCATTGGTTGAGCAGGTACTGAAAACAGAGGAAGAGCAGTTTGCCCGTACTTTGGAGAGGGGTCTGCAATTACTGGATGAAGAGCTGGCCAAACTGTCCGGTAATACTTTAGATGGCGAAACCGCTTTCCGTCTTTATGATACCTATGGATTCCCTCTTGATCTGACTGCTGACGTCTGTCGTGAGCGTGATATCAAAGTTGATGAAAAAGGTTTTGAGTCTGCGATGGAGAATCAACGCCGTCGTGCTCGCGAATCCAGTGGATTTGGTACTGACTATAATGACGTTATTAAAGTTGATGGGCAAAGCGAATTTTCTGGTTATGACCATGATTCTCAGCAAGCCTCTGTAACTGCCATTTTCCGCAATGGAGAGGAAGTCGATCACCTGAATGCAGGTGATGAAGCGATCATTATTCTTGATAAAACTGCTTTTTACGCTGAATCCGGTGGACAAGTCGGTGATATAGGCAAATTGTCCGGTACTGAAGGTGTATTTGAAGTTACTGATACACAAAAATACGGTCAGGCAATTGGTCATATTGGTAAATTGATAAGTGGCAGCCTGACTGTAAATACAGCAGTTAACGCTGAAGTTGATGTGGCACGCAGAAATAACATTCGTCTGAATCACTCAGCAACTCACCTGCTACATTCAGCACTGCGCCAAATTCTTGGAGAACATGTCTCTCAGAAAGGCTCTCTGGTCAATGACAAATATTTGCGCTTTGACTTCTCCCATTTTGAAGCAATGAAGCCAGAGCAAATTCGTCTGGTAGAAAATTTGGTGAATGAAGAAGTCCGTAAAAACTCATCAATTATTACAGATGTAATGGATTTGGAAGAGGCGAAGACCAAGGGTGCTATGGCACTATTTGGCGAAAAGTACGATGAGAAAGTGCGTGTATTGAGCATGGGAGAGTTCTCCACTGAGCTATGTGGTGGTACTCATGCAAGCCATACCGGCGATATCGGATTATTCCGTATAACCAGTGAATCAGGTACAGCAGCAGGTATCCGCCGTATTGAAGCTGTAACAGGGCAAACCGCACTTAATTCTATTTATCAGCAGACTGATTTATTGCAAGATATAGCTTATTTGGTGAAGAGCGATATCAATAGCCTGAACGAGAAAGTTAAAGCCACGCTGGATAGAACGAAGCAGCTGGAAAAAGAACTGCAACAGCTGAAATCTCAGCAGGCAGCTCAGGAAAGCACTTCTTTGGCTAATAAGGCAAAAGATATTCAGGGTGTACGCCTGCTGGTAACTCAGTTGGGTGATGTGGAACCAAAAATGCTCAGAACAATGGTTGATGATCTGAAAAATCAACTAGGATCAGCAATTATTGTGCTTTCTACTGTGACTGGTGATAAAGTCACCCTAATTGTTGGTATAACGAAGGATTTGACTGCTAGAATAAAAGCGGGCGATTTAATCTCTTTCGTTGCCCAACAAGTTGGAGGTAAAGGAGGAGGTCGTCCTGATCTTGCTCAGGCTGGCGGGACAGATGTAGCAGCTCTTCCTTCCGCATTGGACAGTGTAGAAGAGTGGGTCACATTGCGGTTGTAGTTGGTATTGCAGTGATAGTAGTGGCACCATGGAAGCAATCTTTTTATGGTGCCAAATGTTTTTCGTTGTGAAATTGTTGAAATGTTGTGCACATACTTATATTTTAGCTATCCTATAGATATAGGAAATGTGTTCAAAACTGCTTATACTTTAAGTAGATATCATAGCTTTACGTTTTCACGGTGTTTGATGGATAATAGCGGGGAAACCTAGAGACCCGACTCTTTTAAATTTTCAAGGAGCAAAGAATGCTTATTCTGACTCGTCGAGTTGGTGAAACGCTCATGATAGGCGATGAGGTAACAGTTACAGTACTGGGAGTTAAAGGCAACCAAGTTCGTATTGGTGTAAATGCGCCCAAGGAAGTTTCTGTTCACCGTGAAGAAATTTATCAACGGATTCAGGCAGAGAAGTCTCAGCCTACAACTTTTTAATTCAAGAATGGCGTCCATGCTTTTTTAAAACTTGGGCGCTACTCTACTTCCCTTCTTTATAAACCACGTCGATTTATCTCTCTTTGTTACCTTAATTCTATTCTCTCACGTCTTTTCATTTTCTATCTGTCGAAAAGGCCTCATTCATGATGTCATAGCGATGAATAATTTTTTCGATAAATCTTCATATGGATTCGGTGATTTTGCTGTTGATAAAACAGCCTTTTAGACGTTAAACCAAACGTTTTGTGCGCAAAGTATTCAAACGGAAAAAAGTTGTGAGAAATTGTTTGACTTATCAGGCTGGGAAAGTAATATGTGCGCCATCGCAACGACGAACGGCTTTAAGAAAAGCTTCTGAGTGAGTCTCAGAGGTGAAGCTTAAAAGAGTTATTAAGTGAAAGCTTAAAAACGAAAACCCAAGTCAAGAGTTTTAAAGCGTATGGTGAGGTGGCCGAGAGGCTGAAGGCGCTCCCCTGCTAAGGGAGTATGTGGTTAAGAGCTGCATCGAGGGTTCGAATCCCTCCCTCACCGCCATTTTAAAAGCCGCGATTTACTAGGTATCTCAATTCTGAACAGTTAGGCAATCAACAGCGCCTGAACAGAACACTGAAAACCGACAATGCATCCGTAGCTCAGCTGGATAGAGTACTCGGCTACGAACCGAGCGGTCGGAGGTTCGAATCCTCCCGGATGCACCATATTAAATATATCTGATTTATCGGGTATTCAATTCTGGAAAATCGGGTAAGCGACAGCACCTGAACAGAACATAGAAAATTGAAGATGCATCCGTAGCTCAGCTGGATAGAGTACTCGGCTACGAACCGAGCGGTCGGAGGTTCGAATCCTCCCGGATGCACCATATTAAATATATCTGATTTATCAGGTATTCAATTCTGGAAAATCGGGTAAGCAACAGCACCTGAACAGAACATAAAAAATTGACGATGCATCCGTAGCTCAGCTGGATAGAGTACTCGGCTACGAACCGAGCGGTCGGAGGTTCGAATCCTCCCGGATGCACCATATTAAATATATTCGATTTATCAGGTATTCAATTCTGAAAAATCGGGTAAGCGACAGCACTCGAACAGAACATAATAAATTGACAATGCATCCGTAGCTCAGCTGGATAGAGTACTCGGCTACGAACCGAGCGGTCGGAGGTTCGAATCCTCCCGGATGCACCATATTAGATAAACCCCTGCCTTAATAGGCGGGGGTTTTTCGTTTTGTTTTTTATACATTATATTTATTTTACCATTTAGTATTTGTGTTTTGTTCAATAACATATTTTCATCGCTATGTAGTCAGCGACAATTTGGCTTGTTTGATATAAAGTAAGTGCTCAATAATCATCTTATTAAAACTCCACGGGAGGTCAAATTGATCCCGGATGTATCAAAAGCATTGTCATGGTTAGAGGCAAATCCGGCCGTGTTAGATGGCATTTGTCGCGGTATTGAACGTGAAACATTGCGTGTTACTCCAGACGGTCATTTAGCTATGACAAAGCATCCAGAATCGTTAGGTGCTTCTTTAACACATAAATGGATTACAACTGATTTTGCTGAATCTTTGTTGGAGTTTATCACCCCTGTTGATAGTGATATAAAAAGAACTATAGATTTTCTTAAAGACTTACACCGATACACTGCTAAGAATCTGGTTAATGAAAAAAACTGGCCTTTAAGTATGCCATGCTTCATTGGTAAGGAAGATGACATTACGCTGGCACAGTATGGCCAATCCAATATCGGGCGTTTTAAGACCCTGTATAGGGAGGGGCTGAAAAATCGTTATGGCGCATTGATGCAGACTATCTCTGGCGTGCACTATAATTTTTCACTACCAATCAGCTTCTGGCAGGCATGGTTAGGTGTAAAAGATGCAGAAAGTGGTAAAGAACAAATTTCAGCAGGATATTTTAAACTGATCCGCAATTACTATCGGTTCGGTTGGGTAATCCCATACCTGTTTGGTGCATCACCGGCAATTTGTTCCTCGTTTTTACGCGGGAGAGATACTGCGTTATCCTTTGAGCAGACTGAAAAAGGAACTTGTTATTTACCTTATGCGACTTCTTTGAGAATGAGTGACTTAGGGTATACCAACAAATCGCAGAGTGATCTGAATATTACTTTTAATAGCCTTCATACATATGTAGAAGGTCTTAAAAAAGCAATTCACAAGCCGTCGGATGAGTTCGCAGCACTGGGAATTAAAAAAGACGGTAAGTATCTACAGCTGAATACGAACGTTCTTCAGATAGAAAATGAACTATATGCACCTATACGTCCTAAACGAGTTGCTGAAGAAGGAGAAACGCCTTCTGATGCTTTACTTCGTGGAGGGGTGGAATATATTGAAGTTCGTTCTCTAGATATCAATCCATTCACATCGATCGGCGTCGATGAAACTCAGATCCGTTTTCTGGATTTATTTCTGATATGGTGTGCAGTGGCTGATTCGCCTGAAATGAGCAGTGAAGAATTGGATTGTTGCCGTAAAAACTGGAATAAAGTGATCCTTGAAGGGCGTAGACCGGATCTTCATGTTGGTATTGGTCATGGAATTGAACTGCAACCGCTCAAGGTAGTCGGTCTGGAATTATTTGCAGATCTGGAACGTGTTGCTGAGGTCTTGGATAGTTGCTCCGGGTCACAATATCAGTCAGTCTGTAAGGAACTGGTTGGTATGTTTGAAGATCCATCGCTGACATTTTCTGCCCGTGTATTAGAACGGATGAAAACTCAGGGGATTGATGGTTTTGGGCTGGAACTGGCTAATAAATATTATCTGGAACTAGTCAATGAGCCGTATAGTATACTCAATGATGACCATTTTTCTACGGAACGTGAAGCTTCAGTAGAACGACAACGTAATTTGGAACAGCAAGACAACATGAGTTTTGATGATTATCTAAAATTACATGCAGGGTCTTAAAAAATAAAAATGGCCACCGAGTGGTGGCCGAATTAAAAAAAGTCTCTTAGAAAAATAAGGATGATAACAATTTTGCGCGTCTTCATTAATTAAGACCTGCTGTAATTAAAAAGGTTTCATTTATCTGAAAAATTTTTTTCGTAAAAAAAATCTGATGTCTGAGGAGATTAAGATCATGCCTTTATTGGACAGTTTTACCGTTGACCATACGCGTATGTCTGCACCAGCCGTTAGAGTTGCCAAGATGATGAAAACACCTCACGGTGATACTATCACAGTATTTGACCTACGTTTTTGTATTCCTAACAAAGAAGTCATGCCAGAAAAAGGCATTCACACACTTGAACACTTGTTTGCTGGTTTTATGCGCAACCACCTGAATGGCGCTGGAGTTGAAATTATCGATATTTCTCCAATGGGGTGTCGTACCGGTTTTTACATGAGCTTAATTGGTGCACCAGATGAATCCAGAGTTGCTGAAGCATGGAAAGGTGCGATGGCCGATGTACTGAAAGTCCAGGATCAGAAACAAATTCCTGAATTGAATGTTTACCAGTGTGGTACTTATGAAATGCATTCTTTGCAGGAAGCACAGGATATTGCCCGCCACATTCTGGATGCAGATGTTCGTGTTAATAAAAATGATGAACTGGCTTTACCGGAAGAAAAACTGGTTGAACTGCAAGTGTAGTATGAGTTGAATTAAACTGAATATTGTAAGACTTGCTATTCTGGCCGTAAAGACACTGTTCTACGGCCAGATTTGTTATGTTATCAATCAGCTGCTGGCTTTAGTATTTTTGGCAGCTCCCTGCTTCATCGGTGTTACACGTACTTTTTTGATAACATTGTCATTGACAGAAAGAATTTCAAAATTGTAATCGTTGATCTGCACCTGAACATTCAACTCTGGAATTTCGCCTAACTCTTCCAGAATCATACCGTTCATTGTGCGTGGCCCATCAGCCGGCAGTGTCCAGTCAAATGCTTTATTTAATTCACGGATATTGGCTGTACCGTCAACCAGAACTGTACCATCACTTTGAGGCAAGACTTCTTCTGCCAGAGAAGGAGACATCGAAGTGGTAAAATCGCCAACGATTTCTTCCAGAATGTCTTCTACAGTTACTAGCCCCTGAATGTCCCCATACTCATCAACAGCCAGACTCGCTTTTTGCTTATTACGCTGGAAGTTAACCAACTGAGCATTTAATGGTGTACTGACAGGAATGAAATAAATTTTATCCGCAGCTCTGATCAGATTTTTTTTCGTAAATTCTTTTTTCTCCATCATAAGACGGTAGGCTTCACGCACACGCAGCATGCCAATGGCATCATCCAGTGAATTCCGGTACAACACAATTCTGCCATGCGGTGAATGCGTCAACTGACGTATAACGGATTTCCAGTCATCATTAATATCAATACCAACAATTTCATTACGGGGAACCATAATGTCACCAACAGTGACTTTCTCAAGATCCAGTATCGAGATCAGCATATCCTGATTACGGCGTGAGAGGTTGGTGTTTGATTCATTAACAATCGTTCTCAGTTCATCTTTACTGACTGAATCATTGCGGATGCCAGAAACTTTGATCCCCAGACAGCGCATAAACAGTAAAGTAATTTTATTAAATGCCCACACAATCGGCAGCATGATTTTCTGTAGTGGGCGCAGTAATAAACTGCTTGGAAAGGCAACTTTTTCCGGGTATAGCGCTGCGATAGTTTTGGGCATAACTTCCGCGAAAACCAGAATCACAAAAGTCAGTATCCCGGTTGCGATCGCAACTCCGGCATCACCATAAAGACGCATACCCACAATGGTAGCCAGTGAGGATGCCAGAATGTTGACAAGGTTATTACCGATCAGGATCAGGCTGATGAGCCTGTCAGGGTGGCGGAGCAGCGATTCCACTCTCCGTGCAGGATTACTACCTTGTTTAGCTAAATGACGTAAGCGATAACGGTTTATTGTCATCATGCCAGTTTCTGAGGCAGAAAAGTAGGCAGAAATGATAACCATGATGACAAGAACAATAATTAATGTGCCTGTTGAGACATGCTCCAAAGCAGAGTTCCTTCCTAATGTTTATATAAGCTGGCAGCGGGTTTAATAAGTCATGAATTGTTGCAATAACCTGCTACCAAAAAAAGCAAGTGTCAGGATGAATGCACCAATCAAATTAAACCAAATAACACGTTTACCGCGCCATCCTTCACGATAATGTCCCCAAAGCAACATGATATAGATAAACCATGCGAGGAGGGACAAAACCGATTTATGGATATTTTCTTTATTGAAAACATTATCCATATACATGATGCCTGTACATAACGTCAATGTTAGTAAAACTACGCCAACCTGGATAATGTGAAACATTTTGCGTTCAATAGTCATTAATGGGGGCATTCCCGGCGAGAAAGTGAGCTTTTTCTTTTTCAGCCGATTATCCAGCCAGCTAATCTGTAGCGCATAAAGTGCTGCAATCAGTAACGTGGCATACCCCAGTAATGCCAGCCCAATGTGTATAAATAGGCCGATACTTCCTTCAAGATGGGTAATGAATTCACCGGGTACCATGCTTGTCAGTATCAAATTTATCACGGCAAAGCTGTAAACAATCGGGAGTAAAAACCAGGCACGGCCACGAAAGGCCACGATCGTCATGATGATACAGACGAGTAAGCTGACCATAGAACCTAAGTTCAGCAAGGTCAGATTTTGGCCGCTACTGACATGAAACACCTGATATTTTAGGGATATCCCATGATTGAAGAGTGCGACAATTGCGAAAAGCAGAGCCAGCTTTTGATAACTGTTTTGTTGCCGCAATAAGCCCGGCACAATGAGCGTCAGGCTAATGAGATAAGCAAGTGAGGCAATGATTGAAAATACTGGCATAAAGTTTTTCGTTTTCGCAATAGTATTAGAGTTAACTTAAAATTTAAGTATACCGTCAGCGAGGATAGCCTCCAACCGTTGTTAATCATACTTGGGAATCTCTTTGCAGAGATTACATAATCATCGTGTTATAATTCACTAAATTTGCCTTACAGGTAGACCCACTTGTAGATATCTGAGCTGAGACAATGTTTGATAATTTAACTGACAGACTATCGCGCACATTGCGCAATATCAGCGGTCGCGGACGGCTGACTGAAGACAATATTAAAGATACGCTGCGCGAAGTTCGCATGGCTTTACTTGAAGCTGATGTTGCGTTACCTGTAGTGCGTGATTTCATTTCAAGAGTCAAAGAAAGCGCGGTAGGACATGAAGTTAACAAAAGTCTAACCCCCGGGCAGGAATTCGTCAAAATTGTTCAAAATGAACTGGTAAAGGCGATGGGAGAGGTGAACAGCGAATTGAATCTTGCTGTTCAGCCCCCGGCAGTCATTCTGATGGCGGGTTTGCAGGGTGCCGGTAAGACAACCAGCGTTGCAAAACTGGGTAAACTGCTGAAAGAAAAAAGTAAGAAAAAAGTACTGGTTGTTTCTGCTGACGTATATCGCCCGGCAGCGATCAAGCAGCTGGAAACGTTGTCAGAAACTGTTGGAATTGATTTTTTCCCGTCAGACCCACAAGAAAAACCGGTTGATATTGTTAATAAAGCCACCCAGCATGCCAAACTGAAATTTTATGATGTGCTTTTGGTCGATACAGCAGGGCGTCTGCATGTCGATGAAGCAATGATGGATGAAATTAAAGACGTTCATGCGGCAATCAAACCTATTGAAACCCTGTTCGTTGTCGATGCAATGACGGGGCAGGATGCTGCAAACACGGCCAAAGCATTTAATGAAGCGTTACCACTGACAGGGGTTGTACTGACTAAAGTCGATGGTGATGCTCGTGGCGGTGCTGCACTTTCTATCCGGCATATTACGGGTAAGCCAATTAAATTCCTTGGTGTTGGCGAGAAGACGGATGCTCTGGAACCTTTCCATCCTGACCGAATTGCATCGCGGATTTTAGGTATGGGGGATATGCTTTCTTTAATCGAAGAGATTGAAAGCAAAGTTGACCGGAGTCAGGCAGAAAAACTGGCATCAAAACTGAAAAAAGGTGATGGGTTTGATTTAACTGATTTTCTTGATCAGCTTAAGCAAATGCGCAACATGGGCGGTATGGCGAGTATGTTGAGCAAGATGCCGGGCATGTCTCAGGTTCCTGATGCTGTCAAATCTCAAATGGATGACAAGGTTCTGGTTAAGATGGAAGCCATCATCAATTCAATGACCCGCAAGGAACGTGAAAAGCCAGAAATTATTAAAGGATCGCGCAAACGCCGTATTGCAATGGGTTCCGGTACCCAGGTGCAGGATGTTAACCGTTTACTGAAACAGTTTGATGAAATGCAGCGCATGATGAAAAAAATGAAGAAGGGTGGAATGGCAAAAATGATGCGGAGCATGAAAGGCATGCTGCCACCTGGTTTCATGGGTCGATAATCAACAAATTTCGAAAGAAAATGCTCTTTGGATTGCTTTTTGCGCCAAAGTGAGTAAAATTTTCGGGCTTTTTCATGGACAGCCGGACTCCGTTCCTCGATGGAGTCTGGTTGTTTTGATAACTAATGAGGATGTTATGGTAACAATTCGTTTAGCTCGTGGTGGCGCTAAAAAGCGTCCGTTTTATCAAGTAGTAGTGACCGACAGCCGCAATGCGCGTGATGGTCGCTTCATTGAGCGCGTTGGTTTCTTCAACCCTATCGCATCAGGGAATGCTGAAGCTCTGCGTTTAGATCTGGACCGTATCGAACATTGGGTTGGTCTGGGTGCATCTGTGTCTGATCGTGTTGCGGCACTGATCAAAGACGCTAAAAAAGCAGCTTAATCTGTCGCGGTGGTAACAATGAGCAAACAATCTGGCCTGGAGCACCCTGTTGATCCAATCGTGTTGGGGAAATTAGGGTCAGCGTACGGCATACGTGGTTGGCTCAGAGTTTTTTCCTCCACCGAACAAGCCGAAGACATCTTTGAATATCAGCCGTGGTTTATTCAGCGTTCCGGTCAGTGGCAACACGTTGAGCTGGAAACATGGAAATATCACAATCAGGATTTGATCATCAAAATTAAAGGTGTTGATGATCGGGATGCCGCTAATCTGTTCACCAACAGTGAAATAGTGGTGGATTCATCCCAATTACCAGAACTGGAAGACGGTGATTATTACTGGAAAGACCTCACAGGTTGCCAGGTAATCAATACGGCGGGTTATAACCTTGGCATTGTCCAGGATATGATGGAAACCGGGTCTAACGATGTGATGGTAATCAAGGCAAACCTGAAAGATGCATTCGGTATCAAGGAGCGGTTGATTCCGTTTCTTGATGGGCAGGTTATCAAGAAAGTTGATCTCGCTACCAACACTATTGAAGTAGATTGGGATCCTAGTTTTTAATCTCCGGTAAACCGGTTGAGAAGTGGGACGCTATATGTGGATTGGGGTAATTAGCCTGTTTCCTGAAATGTTCCGCGCAATAACCGATTACGGGGTAACTGGTCGGGCAGTGAAAAATGGCCTGCTCAGTATCGATTGCTGGAGTCCGCGGGATTTTACCTACGACAGGCATCGTACTGTGGATGACCGCCCTTATGGTGGTGGTCCTGGCATGCTGATGATGGTGCAACCATTACGGGAAGCCATTCAGGCAGCTAAAGCAGCGGCTGGTGTTGGTGCAAAGGTGATATATCTTTCACCTCAGGGACGTAAACTCGACCAACAGGGAGTTTGCGAACTGGCAGCAAATGAGAAATTAATTCTGGTTTGCGGTCGTTATGAAGGTATTGATGAGCGCGTTATCCAAACCGAAATTGACGAAGAATGGTCTATCGGGGATTACGTTCTCAGCGGGGGAGAACTTCCTGCTATGACAATGATTGATTCCATATCCCGGTTTATTCCAGGGGTGTTGGGGCGTCAGGCATCGGCAGAAGAGGACTCGTTTGCTGACGGGCTGTTGGATTGCCCGCATTATACCCGCCCTGAAGTGTTGGATGGGATGGAAGTCCCGGCAGTTTTACTGTCAGGAAATCATGCCCAAATTGATCGCTGGCGCTTGAAACAATCACTGGGTCGTACTTGGCTAAGAAGGCCCGAACTTCTAGAAAGCCTAGCTCTGACTGACGAGCAAAGGATGTTGCTGGCTGAATTCCAACAGGAATATCAGGATCAGGCAACGAATTAATCTAGACATGTCCAATAAAGGAATGTCTCTGATATATCAGTTTACCTAGGGTAAGAGAGTTATTATGAGCAACATTATTAAACAACTTGAACAAGAGCAGATGAAGCAAGACGTACCTTCATTCCGTCCGGGTGACACCGTGGAAGTTAAGGTATGGGTCGTTGAAGGTTCTAAAAAGCGTCTGCAGACATTCGAGGGCGTGGTTATCGCGATTCGTAACCGCGGTCTGCACTCTGCATTCACTGTTCGTAAGATTTCTAACGGCGAAGGCGTTGAGCGTGTATTCCAGACTCACTCCCCAGTCGTAGACAGCATCCATGTTAAACGTCGTGGTGCTGTTCGCAGAGCTAAACTGTACTACCTGCGTGAGCGTTCTGGTAAGGCAGCTCGTATTAAAGAGCGTCTGGGCGCTAAATAATACGCTTTTGCTACATCCGAAAGTTATAGGCCAGCAATTTGCTGGCCTTTTTAATAATATACTTATATTACGTAACGTTAATCGCCATCCAGCCCAAAAATCACCATATCATAACCATTCTTCATACTCTTCCTTCTCCAGCTTAATTCACTGAATACTGTTACGAACAATTGTGTGTTTTTTAATTCATTAAAAATTGTTAATGAATATCATTGATACATTTATTGTAAATGGAGAAAAGAAAATGGAGTCAGGAGTACCCAGCGAAAATATTCAAAATAATAATGAGCCCGTGAGGCCTGTAAGTAACTGGCCTGTATGGGGTATTGTGGCTTTGCCTATCGTGGGTTCGATAGTAGAAGTATTGGCTGATACAGAATTTGATTGGTGGATATATGCAGGGTTTAATATTTCTCTTTGGCTTGCAGATGATATTTTACTGAAGAGTCAAAATCGGAAAATACCAAAAGGTTTTTTATATTTTATTCTTTTAACGCCATTATATTTATGGAAAAGAGCAACATTTCTAAAGACCGATAAAGGTTATTTTATTGGATGGTTACTCACATTTGTATTATCAATCATTATTTCTTTCAAACATGTTTCTAGCCAAATGGTGGCTGAAGCGGCATGTTCTGTTGTCACTGATATTTATAGCCAAGAGTATAATAATAATGCGATGCAGTTACATTTGTATAATATGCTTCGTGAACCGAATAACTTTCATTACATGAATAATGTCAATAACATTAAATGTCAAAATGTTAATATTGATGAGAAACTATCTGATGGAGTTTATAATGCGCACGCAATGCTCAATAATGGAGATTCAGTAAATATACATATCGAAGTAAAATCTGATGAAGTTCATGTAAAGATTTTGGATAAGTAGAAAAGGTTAAGAATTTTATCAAAAATAACACCGTCTACTGCTAAATATTTTTAGTAAACGGTGTTACTTGTTGTGAAATCACATAAAAGTGCTGACCAAGACATACCCTACTGTACAGGCACTGCTGACGCCAATCAGACCCGGTATAAGGAAGCTATGGTTGATGATAAATTTCCCGATTTTTGTTGTACCTGAGCGGTCAAAACCGATACAGGCCAAATCACTTGGATAGGTAGGCAAAACAAAATAACCATAAGCCGCTGGGAAGAAGGCAATCAAAAGCTTAGGGTCAACACCAAGCTGTAATCCCATTGGAGCAATTGCGGTCAAAGCGGCGGCCTGGCTGTTAACCAATTTTGACACCAGAAACAGCACTAATGCATAAGTCCAGGGTTTTGCCTGAACAATATCTTCCAATACCAGTTTCAAATCGCCTAAATGTGCATGAAAGAAGGTATCACTCATCCATGCAACACCAAAAACAGAAAAGATAGCAACCATTCCGGCTTTGAATACGGCACTATTAGCTATTTCGCTGGTTTTGACTTTACAGGTCATCAAAATGATTGAACCCGCGATCAGCATCATCATCTGGATAACCAGATTCATAGAGAGTGGCTTTAATTCCCCTTTTACTTCAAAAACAGGCCGTAGTTCAGTGCATGCACCGAACATCACCACGACTGCAATGGCAGCGAAAAAGATCCAGGTGGCTCTGTATGCTTGTTTAGGAAAGACCTGATCTAACAGCGTTTCTGAATTACCGTAGATAAATTCTCGTTGTTTAGGATCTTTAATTTTTTCCTGAAATTCTTCGTCTTTATCTAAGTCCTTGCCTCGACGTAAACTCCATAATGCAGCAAGTACAACCCCGGTCAGTGATGCAGGAATTGAAATGGTCAGGATTTCTAAGATCCCGTAGGCATGGCCGATACCATGACTGGCCGCGATAATTGATACTAAAGAAACGACGGCAACGGAAACGGGAGAGGCTGTAATTGCCATTTGTGAGGCAACAGATGCGACAGCCATCGGACGTTCAGGGCGAATGCCTTTTTTTAAGGCGATATCACCGATGATAGGGAACATGGTATAAACCACATGGCCTGTGCCACAAAGGAAAGTTAACATCCATGTAGTGAGTGGCGCTAAAATAGTAATGTGTTGTGGATGGCGGCGTAGAAGGCGTTCAGCACACTGCATCATCACATTCAGGCCACCTGCAGTTTGTAAAACAGATGCGCAGCCGATCACTGCAAGAATAGTTAGCATTACATCAACTGGTGGCTTACCTGGCTCTAATCCAAAAATAAATGTCAGTATAAAAAGCCCGATGCCACTGATCAGCCCCAATCCCATGCCCGCATAACGCGTACCTATCAATAAGCATATAATTATTATGGCAAATTGCAGCGTTATCATATCTATCCTTAATGAATGAGTAAAAAATGAACGTTGATAACCCACTTCTTTTAGGCAGAGTTATTCAACTATTCTTCATAAATGTTTTTTTATAGTTTCGAATTAACATTAAAAACACATGTTAATATTATTAAAATAAAAATATAAAAACGGGATTAAGATCTTGTTTTTATCAACTGATTTTTAAAGGTAATTAACTTTTTTATAAATAATTAATCAATGGTTAATAAAATATTGCTATTGGAGGTTTAATTGTTAAATATATTATTCAGTCATTAACGTTCAGTCTGTTTAATATATTTCTATTGATAATTAGAATATATGTGAATTATTTATGCATTGATTAATATCAATTACCAGGAAGGTTTGATGTAAAGTAAAATTTACACTTTCGTAAAAAAATATAAACAATCGGATTGTATTCTTTACGGAGCATGGTATGTTATCCGGCAGATGCTAAAAACTTAAACAGACAAATAAAGCAGGTATGAAAAATGATCATGCAAAAAGATGCGCTTAATAACATTCACATTCTCGATGAACAAGTTCTGATTACACCGGAAGAGCTGAAACTAAAATATCCATTGAGTAGCAGTGACTTGAATGCGATTACAAACGCGCGTAATACTATTGCAGATATCATCCATCATGATGATCCCCGTTTGTTGGTAGTATGTGGTCCATGTTCTATTCATGATGTGGATGCCGCTCTTGATTATGCCCAACGCCTGAAATCACTTTCTGCCGAACTGAGCGATTGTCTGTATATTGTTATGCGTGTCTATTTCGAAAAACCTCGTACTACTGTTGGCTGGAAAGGCTTGATCAGTGATCCTTATATGGATGGGTCGTTTGATATGGATGGCGGATTACATATTGCCCGTCGTTTATTACTGAATCTGGTAGAAATGGGTTTGCCACTGGCAAATGAAGCACTTGACCCTAACAACCCTCAATATTTGGGCGATCTTTTTAGTTGGTCAGCGATTGGAGCAAGAACGACTGAGTCTCAGACTCACCGTGAGATGGCTTCAGGCTTATCAGTATCAGTTGGTTTTAAAAATGGTACGGATGGTAATCTAAATACAGCGATTAATGCGATGAAAGCTGCCTCAATGCCACATCGCTTTATGGGAATAAATCAGTCTGGTCAGGTGTGCCTGCTGCAAACCCGGGGTAATCCAAACGGCCATATAATATTACGTGGTGGAGCTGAGCCTAATTATAGTGCTGAGCATGTGCGTGACTGTGAAAATCAGATGGTTAAGGCAGGTTTAGTCCCATCACTGATGATTGATTGTAGTCACGGTAACTCTAATAAAGATTTTCGCCGTCAAAGTGTTGTTGTGGATTCTGTCGCTGAGCAAATTATGCAAGGGAATCAATCCATCATTGGTATTATGTTAGAAAGTCATATTAATGAAGGAAACCAGTCTTCCGAGCTAACCCGTTCTGAAATGCAATATGGTGTTTCTGTCACTGATGCTTGTATTAGCTGGGAAACGACGGAGCAGGTATTAAGAAAATTACATCAGCAAATTAAGCCGCACTTATCAAAACGAAACATAACGATGAAACAGGCAGGGTAATTGACATGGCAGCAGAATTATCGCAATTGCGGGAAAAAATTGATGAGGTAGACAAAGCTTTGCTCAATTTACTTTCCAGACGGATGGATTTGGTTGCTGAAGTCGGTGAGGTTAAGAGTCAGCTTGGTTTACCGATTTATGCACCCGAAAGGGAGGCCAGTATGCTGGCTTCTCGCCGCCAGGAGGCAGAAATACTGGGGATTTCCCCGGATTTAATTGAAGATATTCTGCGCCGTATTATGCGTGAGTCTTATGCCAGTGAAAATGATAAAGGCTTCAAAAAGCTCAATGCTGATATAGGACCTATTGTTATTGTTGGTGGTTCTGGAAAAATGGGCCGGTTATTTAGCAGATTGTTGACTTTATCAGATTACGAAGTCAGGGTCCTTGAGGCGAATGACTGGGAACAGGCTGAAACTATTTTAGCTGGTGCTGGTATGGTCATTATCAGCGTACCTATCCATTTGACTGAAGATATTATCCACCGTTTACCCCCTTTGCCTGAAGAGTGCATTCTGGTGGATTTGGCTTCCATCAAACAAAAGCCACTTCAGGCTATGCTTGATGTACACAAAGGGCCTGTTTTGGGATTACACCCGATGTTTGGGCCGGACGTGGGAAGTTTTGCTAAGCAAGTGGTTGTTTTTTGTGATGGACGACAGCCCGAATCATACCAGTGGTTTCTGGAACAAATATCAGTCTGGGGCGCTCAACTACATAAAATCGATGCAGATCAGCATGATAAAAATATGAGTTTTATTCAGGCACTACGTCATTTCACCACTTTTTCTTATGGACGGCATCTGTTAAAAGAAGATATCGACCTACAGCAACTATTAGCGCTGTCTTCACCCATTTATCGTCTGGAACTGGCTATGGTTGGCCGATTATTTGCTCAGGATCCACAATTGTATGCAGATATTATTATGTCCAGTCCTGAAAATCTCGAACTGATTCGTCGTTATCATCAGAGCTTCGGTCAGGCTTTGGCGCTTTTGGAAAATCAGGATAAAAAAGCATTTATTGCAAGCTTTAATCAAGTGAGCGAATGGTTTGGTGATGAGGCAAACCGGTTTATGAAAGAGAGCCGGGCACTCTTACAGCAGGCTAATGATAATCGAGTATAAGTGAATCGGTTGCTATGAAGGAAAAGCCGGATGTTGCCATCCGGTTTACTATTCAGAATGGATCGGCCGAGGGGACATTTTCTGAGGGATAACATCCTAATATTTTCAAAAAGTGGGTGATTCCAGACAATTCCTTAAGAGCCTGTTGCATTTTCATGGAACGAATATTGGCCTGAACATCAATATAAAACATCTCTTCCCATGGCTTACCGTTTATCGGGCGTGATTCCAGTTTGCTCATAATAATATTGTGCTTTTTTAAGATAATGAGTGCGTCAACCAGAGCGCCGGCCTGCTGTCCCGTGGACATAATAAAAGTCGTTTTTGCCGGAACCTGATCTGATACTTCAATCGGTTTCTGGGCGACAACAATAAAACGGGTGCTATTATTTTGTTGGTTTGCCAGATTATTTTCTAAAACCTTCAGTCCATAAAGTGCGCCTCCGGCTTCACTTCCTAATACCGCCACATCCGGTGAATCTATTTCAGTTACCTTTTGCATGGCAACGGCAGTACTTTCACAATAGATGATATTCCAGTGCGGGAACTGGTTAAGATATTGGCTGCATTGCTGGAATGGCTGAGGGTGACTGTAGACTGTTTTTATCTTAGAAATATCACTCTCTTTGCTAACCAATAAGCAGTGATTGATCGGCAGAGTAATTTCTCCTACCAAAGATAATGGAGTGTGCTGCAACAGGTCATAAACATCATTTATTGCTCCGGAACTGGTATTTTCCAGTGGCAGGATACCGTAATCAGCCTGACCAATCTCCACTAATGAAAAGATATCAGGAAATTTATGACAGCTACATTCAATTAACTGATTGAAATGTCGTGCCGAAAACTGGCGGGCTGCAAGATGAGAATAAGAACCTTTTGGGCCAAGAAAGGCAATTCGTGCCGTATCATAAGGTGTCTGGTTCAGATGTTGCTGTAGCAGGGCTTGCTGTGTCAGTACTGAATCTTCAATGATCATTTGGAACAGGCGGGTAATGTAAAACCCATCCAACCCACGAGATTTACCTTTATCAATTAACACATCCAGTAATTCTCGTTCC
The DNA here is from genome assembly GCF_963895965.1 of Xenorhabdus sp. PB30.3. Classification (NCBI taxonomy): domain Bacteria; kingdom Pseudomonadati; phylum Pseudomonadota; class Gammaproteobacteria; order Enterobacterales; family Morganellaceae; genus Xenorhabdus; species Xenorhabdus sp. PB30.3. The sequence continues at coordinate 97,908 of NZ_CAWQMW010000177.1, forward strand.
CGATTTTTATCCCGTATCGGGCGATTATCATGAAGTTTTGTCTGTGCAACATCACAGGCTAATTGCCGGCGTTGTGCTAGAAGATCCAGTAAATCAGCATCAATGTTGCTGATTTTTTTACGAATGTTAATTAAATCTCGTTCCATAGTACATTCCTGACATTTTTATTATAAAAGTAATTTGTATCTTTTAAATTGCAACCCGTAATCTAGCTGGGCTATACACTTCGTCTTTCAAGTTGCCTCTTTGTTGGCTGCGCTCACTCACCCCAGTCACCGTTTTTATAAACATAAGGTTATCTATGCTCCTGAGGATGAACTCTCTTGCCGCCGTGACGCATCTTGAAATCCATTGTGTATATAAATTATGGTCTGTAAAATAAGTATCCCCCGGCATAGCCGGGGGTTTTTCATATGCGCCTATAAGGCTCTCTTACCTGCCGCGCCCTAACAGGCGCATCGCAATCTGACATTTGCATTCTAGTGATT